>NZ_JBLYNS010000065.1:0-28366 GCF_049310205.1 Endozoicomonas sp. ALC013
CAGGAGAGCGCTAATACCCATATAGCCTCGCTCTGCGTGAAATACAACCGTAGTCGTCTGTTCTCATATAAAGCTTAATGATAATGATTTGCATTAGATATTTTTTATAATTATTATCCCGCCGTTGTTTATTCTCATTGCGTATTTTTTTCAGCATGAGAATCAGAAGAAGCAGGCGGTCATTGGCGACTGTCAAAAGGCAACTGGTGGCTGTTAAAGCCCACACTGGTACAGATTGAAATTCATGAAATTTTCAAAAAATACGCTGGCGCTGGCTGTGATGGCGGCCACCGTTTCTCTTGTGCAAACCTCGCCTGTTCTGGCTGAAACTGCCACAGAAAGCACCGATAAAAAATATCAGCCGACTCTGATGAATCAGGTTACGGTAACCGCTGCACGTTCTGAGAAGCAGTTGAAAGATATTGCTGGAACGATCGTAGTTATGGACGAAGAACAGCTGGAAAAACAGCTGGCTACCGATATCAGAGACTTGGTTCGTTACGAGCCGGGCATCAGTGTTGGTTCCGATGGTCGTACCGGGTCTGAAGGTTTTAATATCCGGGGTATGGAAGGCAACCGGGTTAAAATTATGGTGGATGGCATAGACCAGCCGCAGCAGTTTGACTCTGGTTTTACTTACCAGCGTTCACAAAGAAACTTTATTGATATTGATGCCATTAAAGCTGTGGAAGTTGTTAAAGGGCCTGCATCAAGCCTTTATGGAAGTGATGCTATTGGGGGTATTGTTGCTTATCAGACAAAAGATCCCTCTGATTACCTGAAGTCTGATGGTGATGATACTACTGCTTCGGTAAAGGGTAGTTACACCAGTGCAGATCATGGCTTTGCAGAAACTTTCACCCTGGCAAATCGTACAGGTGATCTTGAAAGTATGCTGATCTATACCCGAAGAGATGTTGAAGAACTGGAAACTCATAGTGGTGCAGATATTGAAGGTAATGCAAGAGGCGCTGCTGATCCTCTGGATACTGGCAGCAATAACTTTCTGGGTAAATTACAGTATCAGGTGAACGATGATCATCGAGTTGGTCTGACTGGTGAATACCTGGACGCTAAGACTAAGGTTAAGCTGAAGTCAGGAGAAAAACTGCTGCCAGGTGGTACAACAGGCGAAGATATTGCCAGCCGTAAGCGCATTGGTGCCTTTCATGAATGGGAGGCAGGTCTCACTGCTTTTGATAGTCTGAGAACCCAGCTGGACTGGCAAGATTCAAAGATGGACCAGACGACCTGGATCCCGGCCACAAGTAGATACAATGACCGTAAGAATGTTTACTTCTATGGAGAAAAAAGCATTCAGCTGGCGACTCAGTTTGATAAACAGGTTCAGTTAGGTAATACCGAACATAGCTTTGTTTATGGTTTTGATGTCAATGATGTAAAAACAGAAAACAGAAATATCAGTTACGAGACCGGGAAAGATCCTGCTGACAAAACGTACATTCCAAGTGTTGATAAGCTGACATATGGCCTTTTTGTTCAGGATGAAATTACTTTAACTGACCGATTGGTGTTAACCCCCGGGGTGCGATTTGACAGCTATAAGTATTCTCCAGGAGGGGATAAGCTGGAAAAAAGTACAGGGAATAAGCTGACTAGCCGACTTGGTGCTGTTTATAACTTGAGCGATGAGCTTTCCGTTTTTGGTCAGTATAGCCAAGGGTTTAAAGCGCCCGATTTATACGATATGTACTATACCCATAAGGGTATAGGCTTTGATGGTAAACCCTATAAAACCATCTCAAACCCGGATCTGAAGCCAGAGGAGAGCAAGTCTGTTGAGTTTGGTTTAAGAGGTGATGATCATAGAGGTAGTTTTGAAGTTGTAGCTTTTTATAATCGCTACTCAAACTTCATTGATACATTCACTGATATGAGTGACCCAACATACACCGGAGGAATCACTCAAGCACAGAATATTGGTAAAGCGGAAATTCAAGGTGTTGAACTCAGGGGTCAATTATGGCTTGACGAAACAATCGGTGCCCCTATGGGAACAACACTACGAGGGTCTCTTGCGTATGCTGATGGTGAAGATAAAGAAAATAATCAAAAGCTGAACAGTGTTGCGCCCATAACTGCTGTGATCGGTCTTGGCTATGATGACCTTTCCGGAAACTACGGTGGTGAGCTTGCCTGGACGTTGGTTAAAGGTAAAAGTGACTCTGATGTCAGTGACTCCGAAGTGCCAACAGGTAAAACCCAGTTTAATCCGGCAGGTTATGGGCTTGTAGATCTAACGGCTTATTACAGTCCTGTGGAGGATGTTACGTTAAGAGCCGGGTTGTTTAACATCACTGATAAAAAGTACTGGTTACTGGAAGATGTCCGTGGTCGTAGTTTTGGCGATCCTGAACTTAACCGCTACACTCAGCCAGGCCGTAACTTCTCTGTCAGCGTGAAGTGGGATATTTAAGCATTCTGACCTCACTCCCACGGTCCCTCGTGGGAGTATACCCAAACTTTTGCATTTTCATGGGAAGTGAAAAACCGCTTGGTGCAGGTATGCATTAGCCACGGAGTGTGGGAACGAGGAAAGCCGAGTTCCCTATAGCTTAACTTCCTGAATTACCGGTACTGATACAACAGCTGCCTTATAAAGCTTATAAATGGTAATGCTATTAGTAACCACAAACGTTGCCTCAATCAGACTGCCACCAACAGACCCGGTCAACAGGTTGTGCACCAGCCAGCAGCAGGAGTTCAAAAGGATCAGTGATTGTAATGGAATGCCACGGGTGGAAAACAGGGCCCAGGTGGCAACAACCGAACCGATAATGGTCGGAACTTCATATCACTGCTCGACATTGGGCAGTGTCAGGCCGATCAGCAAAACAATGAACATGGCCATCAGAATTTTTGACTGACTTTTTACCGATGCATAACTGCGCAGGCTATTAATAACCGCACCTATTGCCGCAACGGTTGCCCCCATCAGAACAAAGTGCAGTGCCATCACCAGGCTGAAGGCAGTCATTTGATAGCGGAATTTCACATCATCTTTTTGCCAAAAGGCCATGATGCCGATCAGGAAGGCAAAGCCACCAACAAGCTGGGCAATAAACATCACGGTTTCTCTGTTAATCAATGGCAGAATCCCCCGAAGGAGATTCTGTTGTACATAACGGTAATCAGAAGCCAAACAGTGCTGGGTGTTGATCAGCCACTGAACAGTAAAAACGCCCGGTCAATTTACGAACACATCGATGCACAGCTGAAAACCGACGCCTTCCTGCCACGCAGTCTCTATGAACGATTCAATATTGACGTTCTGGCCACCACCGAAACTGCAGTGGACACGCTGGAGAGTCACCTGCGTATTAACGACAGTGGTTGGAAAGGCCGGGTGATCACGACGTTCCGTCCCGACTCGGTAACGGACCCTGAGCATCCGGATTTTGCCGCGCACATGACGCTGCTGGCGGAACGGACCAGCGAGGATATTCAGTGGGCAATGACCCGAATCTGACCATCATCCTCTTCACACTTGATGAAGATGCGTATGCCCGGGAACTGGCACCACTGGCAGGTCATTACCCGGCACTGAAGCTGGGACCCGCCTGGTGGTTCCACGACAGCCCGGAAGGCATGATGCGTTACCGCCGGATGGTGACTGAAACCGCTGGTTTCTATAACACCGTTGGTTTTAACGACGATACCCGTGCATTTCTGAGTATTCCGGCCCGTCACGATGTGTCCCGTCGTGTGGATTGTAACTTCCTGGCATCTCTGGTGTGTGAGCACCGCATTACCGAAGAAGAAGCCTTTGACCTGGCCCTTGAGCTGACCAGTGGACTGGCCAAAAAAGCTTATCGCCTGTAATAGCATTAACAACCAGAGATGCTGCAATGATTAATAAAAAGCTGCAACACGAAAAAATCGTAGCCAATGGCTACGACGGCACCGAGTTGACCGCCGGTATTGTTCATATTGGCCTGGGTGCTTTCCACCGTGCTCACCAGGCGCTGTACACCCATGAAACCATTGCCGCTACCGGGGCGTTCCACTGGGGAATCTGTGCAGCCAACATTTTTGGCGGTCAGGAGCTGGTTCAGGAACTGCAGGAGCAGGACAACGCTTACACCGTTACCGAGATGAATCCGGACGGCTCCCGTACAGTAAAACTTGCCACGGCCATCGCCCGGTCACTGGCCGTTGAGGAAGACCGCAGGCCGTTGCTGGAGATTATGTCGGCAGAGACCACACGCATTGTCTCTCTCACCATTACCGAAAAGGGCTACTGCCTGAACCCGGCAACCGGCGAACTGATGATCGACAACCCGCTGATCGCCCATGACCTGGAAAATACCCATAACCCGAAGACGGCACTGGGGGTGATTGTTGCGGCACTGGGACAGCGTAAGGCTAAGGGACGACTGCCCTTTACGGTATTAAGCTGTGACAACGTACCTGACAATGGCAAACGTGCCCGGGCAGCGGTCATTCAGATGGCAGAGGCGATGGATCAAGAGCTGGCCGCCTGGATTCGTGAACACGTGGCCTTCCCATGCACCATGGTTGATCGCATCGTACCGGCCATGACGGAAGAGAGCTTTGCCGATGTCCAGTCTTACCTGGGCTTTGCTGACAAAGGTGCCATTGTCACCGAAGCCTATTCAACAGACGTCGACTTCATCTTTTCTAACGTTCTAATATACGATTGCAGTGTATTCAGTAACGTTGATGACTCCAGATAGAGGGCATGGCTGTCAGAAGTCCCGTTCTGCTGTCCTGTCTCTGTCTGGCTATGTGCGTTGAACAGATCTTTTGTCTCTTTCTCAAGGGCTTTTTGCATACCTTCCAGCAAGTGAATGGTGTCTGTGATGCGGTTTGCGTGTTGCCGCCTGTCATCTTGCGCAGAAGGTTGAGTATTTTGCAGGCGGTGAATAAGGTCAGAGGCGTAATCGACACCCTGTTTCAGTGGCTGCAATGCTTCTGTCAGATTGGCTGGCTTCTGGCTGACCAGCCTCTCTGCCAGAGGCTTTACTTTCGGACGGGTGAAATCTGCACTGGACAGTAACGTCCGCTTTACCTCCTGCTGAGAGATGATGCTTCGCTTCTTTATCCCGGACATGGCCTGATCGTTTTGTCGGGTAGAGCCGTTGCCGGGGCTGTCCTTGTCCATGATGTGTTCATCCTGAATCTGATAAAGGTATTTGGCTACCGTGTTATCGGCTACTTGTGGAATAACCAGAATTTACAGGATATGGCCAGCTACTTATAGAATTCGATAGTACTACCGCCTGATTCTGAAGGGCACAAAACTGTCATTGTCAGGTATAAGTCAGAAGTCACGTTTTATATATATAAAAACTTGTGCTTTTGTTTGTTATAGCTATTTTCACACTGTGGGATTTTGGCTTCTGGGATCTTTGGTCGCTATTCCTGTCTTAAAAATAAATTGAGATGTTATCGGTATGATAGAATCAGGGTTTCCTTTGAGCCTTAAAACTCAGTTACCAGACAATGCTGTTTCATTAACACCAATTGAACAGTTAAATGGTGTAGAGCGTGTCTTGCAGCAGTTTGTTGATAAACTACCCCATCAAATTGCGGTTGAACTCAGACAGAAAGATACCCTGCGCGGAATGGAAATGAAAGACAGGCCAGGAAGCAAGATTGAAAGCATGGCAGAAAAATTAAAAGAAGGTCCGGTCAGCTTTGTTATTCAATCAAAAGACCAAAATAATACCTCTGATAAATTAATGATCACCTGTTTTTTAAATAAGCCAAAACCGGGTTGCTTTATCTGCAGAAATGATGAAAACATCATGGTTAATGTAAAAAACACGTCAGGTGACATTTATCAAAGTGTGGCGAATGGTTTCTGGATAAGTGGTGAGGGGGAAGATGGGACGGGAAACATTCACTGTCTTCTTGATTTCGGGCAGCGGCGGGTTATGGATTATCAACTGATAACATCAGAATCCACCGGTTCACCGGCTGGCAACTATCAGGTGGTTGATTCAACACTGCAGGTAAACGACTTTATTATTCCGGCAGTGACCCATCTGGAACGTGCCAGTCATGATGGTGGTCGATATGGTACACACAATGCTGTTTTTGCCAACGGAGCTGCTATCCCGGCAGCACTGTTTGAACACGACTTTGACCATTGGAACAGCCCGCCGGAAGCCTACCGCATGTTGTTCAGAAGTTTGTGGGGGGCTCTGAGCCATGCCTCGAAAAATCCGGAGCTTGACCTGCGAACCTTTTTGCATGTCTTTATCACTACCTGTATTGGCTCCGGACTGATTCTGGGCGGGGATGAAGCCGCGGCGGCAATACAAACAGCCAGGGGGTTCCCCAGTACCAGTGTTATCGGAACACCGTCGGATAACCCGGTATTGGAAAGGTACAAATATGCCGGTATCACCCTCAGCCTGGCCAGTTTCTTCGGTTTTCAGACCACTAAGAATGCCTTGGGAGTCAGTAGCCAATTTATTGAAAATCCCACTGAGAAACGCTGCTTAAGTGCGAAAATGTGGGCGATGGAGGTGTTTGGCAGTCAAATTCTGTCGATGCTTATCATTGCTACCGCCATTGCCGGGGGAGAGTATTTTATTACCGGTAGTGCCGAACAAAGTAATCCTCGAAAGCTGTTTACTGACCTGCTTTTAGCACAGACGGTTGTTCTTGGTCTGGGGGCTGGCGTGCAATCCAGGATGATTGACAAAGGTGTGTCTCCGGCCAAGACATGGTTGTTTTTTGTCCTCTTTCGGTTAGCCATATTCAGGAGTGCGGCCCTGGGGGTTCAGGTGATGACCGATCATCTGTTTGCCGATGGCGTTAAACCGGGGAAAATTCAGAGCATTGTGATAGCCAATGTGATTAATGAGCTGATGATCACGATTTTGAGTGGAATGTCTTATCTTTCCGGAAGATCAAAAGCCACGGATGGTTCAGAAGAGCAGCTGATGGCCTATGAACAGGGTATCCGGGAGTCGGCAACTGAGTCCGAATCAGCCAGTGGTCTTGACACTTACGCTGATGAACATCAAATTTCTGTCCATCCATTAAACCGGTTCCGGTTATATTTAAGCCGATCCATTGATGCTGCGCCGAAAACGCTCTGGGGTAAAGTGGCTCATTACTGTTTGCATCGGGATCCGCAGGGTGTGCTGTCCCAAGTGGTCACCAGTCCATTTATCAGTGCACTCTCTGGTCAGTCAGACGCTGAATACCGCGATGTTTTGAAGTTGCATCAAGCGTTATTAAAAGATCGTTCAGTGTCCTTGCCAGTCAATAAACCTGAAGCCAGGGGGCTACCGGTATAATCCTTATTGGCAGCTGCTAACAGAGGCGATGATTGATCATGGATTACGATGATTATTTTCAGGAAAAGTATTTTTCCCTGTTCCGGGAAAGCCCTGGTCTTACCGAGGATGATCTTGCTGTATCAGAAACCGATACCGTTAAAGAAAGAGAGCTTAAGCAGTTTATTAAAGACAATTACCTGAACTCAGAAGCAGGACCCATATCAGGCAAAAAGAATCCCTGCGATATTGATGAAGAGATAAGTCAGGTGAAGCGACTGTTAACAGGATTGCTTGAGTCGGGGGAGATTGACCGGGAGATTGTTCTTGAGGCGCTCAGTTATGGGCTGACAGAAATGGTCGATTTCCTTCACCACGAACCTGATCATCATTATTCGTTCAGTGATCAGGAGAAGGATGAGCTGCACAGTATGATGAAGACGGTTCTGAAAAAGACAGAAACAGAGGAGCATCAGGCCATTTGTGAATCCCTGTTCCCGGATATGGTCAACTATCTTGAGTCGGTGGTGGCTAAAATCAGGACACCAAGGTTCTGACAAGACGCAGAGCCCTCATATGATTTCATTTTTGCTTTCTTTGATCGCTACTCTTATCTTTAAAAATAAATTGAGATGTTATTGGTATGATTGAATCAGGGTCTTCTTTGAGTCTGAGAACTCAGTTCCAGCACAATGATTTTTCATTAACACCGATCAATACTTCCGATGAAGTAGAGTCCATCCCTCAGCAGTTTGCTGACCAACTGCCCCATCAAATTGCGGTCGAGCTCAGACAGAAAGATACTCTGCCCGGGATGGAAATGATAGAGAGGTCTGGAAGTAAGGTTGAAAGCATGGCCGAAAAATTAAAAGAAGGTCCAGTCAGCTTTATTATTCAATCAAAGGGCCAAAATAGTACCCCCAATGAATTAATGATTACCTGTTCCTTAAATGTGCCAAAACCGGGTTGCTTTATCTGTAAAGATGATAAAACCATCATGGTTCATGTGAAAAACAGTTCAGGTGTTACTGATGCAACGGCGATGAGTGGTTTTTGGGTGAGCGATGATCAGGAGTGTGAGGCGGAGAATATTCACTGTCTTCTTGATTTCGGGGAGCGGCGGGTTATGGATTATCGACTGGCGAAATCAGCATCAGGCGATTCCCGGCCTGACAGCTATCAGGTGGTTGATTCAACACTGCAGGTAAACGACTTTATTATTCCGGCAGTGACCCATCTGGAACCTGCCATTCATGATGATGGTCGTTATGGTACACACAATGCTGTTTTTGCCAATGGAGCCGCGATTCCGGCGGCACTGTTTGAACACGACTTTGAACATTGGAACAGCCCGCCGGAAGCCTACAGAATGTTGTTCAGAAGTTTGGGTGGTGCCTTGAGCCATGCCTCGAAAAATCCGGAGCCAGACCTCAGAACATTTTTGCATGCCTATATCACTACCTGTATTGGCTCCGGACTGTTTCTGGGAGGGGATGAAGTGGCTGCGGCAGTACAGACAGCCTTGGGTTACCCCAGTACCAGTTTTCTCGGAATCCCGTCGGACAACCCGGTATTGGAAAGGTTTAAATATGCCGGTGTCATTCTCAGTCTGGTCAGTTTTTTCGGTTTTCAGAGCACTAAGAATGCCTTGGGAATCAGTAGTCAATTTATTGAAAACCCCGCTGAGAAACGCTGCTTAAGTGTGAAAATGTGGGTGATTGAACTTTTTGGCAGCCAGGTTTTAACAATGCTTACCGTTGCCGCCTCCATTGCCGGGGGAGAGTATTTTGCTACCGGCAGTACTGAACAAAGTAACCCACGCAAACTGTTTACTGACTTGCTTTTAGCGCATACCGTTGTTCTTGGTTTGGGCGCTGCCGTACAGTCCAGGCTGATTGACAAAGGCTTGTCTCCAACAAAGGCATGGCTATTTTTTGTTCTATTTCGATTAGCTATCTTCAGGGGCGCTACCCTGGGAGTACAGCTGATGACCGATCATCTGTTTGCCGATGGCGTTAAACCGGGGAAAATTCAGAGTATCGTGATAGCCAGTGTCATTAATGAACTGGTGATCACGATTTTGAGTGGGATGTCTTATCTTTCCGGAAGATCGAAACCCACTGATGGTTCAGAAGAGCAGTTGATGGCCTATGAGCAGGATATTAGTAGACCTGTACCTGAATCCGGATCAGTCTGTTTTCTTGGACTGGAAACTTACGCCCATGATCAGCAAATTTCCGTCCATCCATTAAACCGGTTCCGGTTGAATTTCAGTCGATCCATTGATGCTGCGCCGAAAACGCTCTGGGGTAAAGTGGCTTATTACTGTTTGCATCGGAGTCCCGTGAGTGTGCTGTCCAAAGTGTTCACCAGTCCGTTTATCAGTGCACTCTCTGGTCAGTCAGACGCTGAGTACCGGGATATTTTGAAGTTGCATCAGGCGTTATTAAGAGATCGTGCAGTGACCTTGCCAGTCAATCAACCTGAAGTCAGGGAGCTACTGGTATAATCTGATGCTTATTGGCAGCGGCTAACGGAGGTGAGATTGATCATGTATTACGATCATTATTTTCAGGAAAAGTATTTATCAGTTCCGGGCTAACCTGTCGCTTTGTTCCCAAGGGAGATCGGGGTCTTGCGGGTATATCAGTGATTGGCTGCACTCATGTTGAACGAGGCAGGCGTTACCAAACCTGCCAGACGTTTATACAAGGAGGGGTTTCACAAGAGAATCACTTCTCTGGTAGACGGTGCTTGATCATCTGCCCAAGGGTGAGAATATCTTTTCGAACCTCTTTTACCTGACTCTCCACACCTTCAAGACGCTGATTGATGCCACCAAGCCACTCATTGGTACTGCTGAGACGCTCATTGTTTTCATCCAGCCGTTCATTGGCTTCATCAAGGCGTTCGCTGTTTTCACCGAGGCGTTCATTGGTCTCGTTTAATCGCTCATAGGTTTCATCAACACGCTCATGGGTTCCATCAACCAGTTTGTTGGTTTCATCCAGCCGACCATTAATGGTGTCCAGATGCTCACTGATATCATCCAGAATTTTGTGGGTATTCGTCATTAACTCACTGGTGCGTTCAAAACCGGACAGCGTGGCCTGGGCCAGTTCGGAGACATCCTCTTTAACGCTGGTAACCTCTGCCTGAATACCGGACATATTGACTTTGACGCCAATGATCTCATGCTGGTTTTTCAATGCGATGTGTTTGATATCCGCCATCGCTTTTACCAGTCCATGAATTGTGTTGTAGAGGGACTGGTGTTGCTTCTCCAGCATCTCAACTCTTGTTTCTAGCGACATACAGCTACCTGTCTTTTGTTGTTACAAAGCCTTGTGTTAAACCATTTTGTAGTTAGACAGCCATGCAGCACCCATATTAGAAATTATGGGAAAAAAAAGTGCTATTTATCAACCCGGGATTCAGGCGATGGCTGCTCTAAAGCTATGCACTGACTGCATGATCAGCATAGCAGAGCTTCAGAGAGTCATCGGTTTTATTGATGAGAGAAATAAAAAGAGGGGTTTATAGTGGAATGGTGGTTTGGATTAAATCGGACATGATGCGCCATTAAATCTGAATAATCAGGAAGCGGTTAATCTGACAACAATGAAGGTAAGCAGTGTGTGGCAGATGCACAGGTGTCAGGCATTGCCACACTTTATGATTGAAGAGGGGTGATCTTGACAATAAAGTAAGTAAATTTTTAAAGCGTGTAGAAGATACTCAAGTTTCCGGAGCAGGTAGCATCGTCATTATCTGTTCAATGCTATTAACTATTTCAGGAGCCAGATGTTTAAATACCTCTGCATGGTCCCTTGCTGATGTCTTCTGGATAGCAATCAATATTGAGTTACAAAGCATATCTTTTTCACTCTGAGTAAAAGAGAATGGTTGCTTTTTATTGTCACTCATGTGTGCAACCGTTTTGGTAATAACATCCGAGAGACTGCTAAGCAGTTCCTTTGTTTCAGCATCCTCAGGGTTTGCCTGTTTCGCAAACACCTGGTTTAATCGATTTACTTTTTCGGGTAAATCTGAAGAGTTCATCTTTTGACCTTTCTCCCTGTTAAGATTGCTGGTTTATTTTGCATAATTCAATAGCTCACGTTCATTGGTATGGAAAAAACTGCCCGCCTTGAAATTTATAAGGTAGTACCGGTTTTATCAGTCGCTAAATACGTTTTTTTTATTTGGGTAATATGTTTTATCTCTGATAAATTATTGGACAGTTTTAATGATTTGGTTAACTATTTATGTCCAGCATCACTGGGTACGAACAATCTTTTGTACTTTTTCTGGAGATCGTTAATCTTTTTTACTTTCATTGGGGACATAAGGGTAATTTGCTTCCATGGCCATGATTAGAGAAAAGGCATTTCGTGTGGCTTCCTGCCTTGCCTCTTTGCATTCTTTATGGACAGGCATTCCAGAACGGTAGACAAAACCCTCTTTTTCTCGTTTCATTTTAACCTCGTTTTTCGTTTGATAAAGCTGTTTATTGGTCGTATAAGGACCACCGCAGTTATGGCAATTATGCTCAAACTTTATGAACCCTTCTTTTTCTACCTCGACATTTTTACGCAATTTAAATCTCTCCAGTTGCTCACTGAATTTCGTATCCAGACGTTCATACTCTTTGTCATCCAGAACAGCGAATGCCTTACCCGGTATCGTTCTATTGTTGTCCACTTCCATTGGCAGTTCTGAATCCTCACTGGCTTGTGATGGTTCTGGCTGTCGGGTTCTTTGATGAAATTTTTCCAGCACTGTATTGATGATGGTTTGCTGATGTTCTTTGGAGGTAAAGTCAACAGGCTTTATCCATTTGTTTTTATCAGGAAGCAGTCGTTGCATCAGCTGAGCATACTGGTCTTTCTGGTTGCTGGAAATAAATCGTTGGACCTCTTTGATTCGTGATTGTAACTGTTCCCGCTCAGGCTCTGCCAGCTTGCTTAAAGAGTCCTGGCGGCATAATAAAAAAACAAGCAGGGTCAGCTGATGGGCAACCACACTGAAGCCAGTCTTTGAGGCGTTAATGATCTTTTCCAGCGTGAGTTCCGCTTCATTATCCAAACCCTGTGCTGCATATTTCTCAGGATCTTTGGATTCACGCTCCATTACCCTGACCAGGTATTCTATAAAAGCATTAATGATTAGCCTTGGCTTTAATGCATCGCGTTCCTGGCTACTGATACCGTCCAGCTGGTTCCAGGCAGACACCAGATAGTTGATTAAAAATGCAAAGTCTTTCAGGTTATTCTTAGCCAGTGTTCCTGAAAATGCATGTACCATTAACCTCAGGTTTCGATACTTTCTATCGGCATATAACTCACCGATTTCGTGGTGCGTATTGATAGCATTCACCATTAAATCCAGGAAGCATTGAGATGGGAGCCAGTCCTCGCCATTTTTCAGTGCATCGACCATGGTCATGGTCATGGACTTCATGATGATGTTATTGGCATCACAGGCGGTGAGAGCGGCCCTATTGTAAGGCAGTTTCAATGTTTTGTGGGCAAAATCAATCAGCTGTTTAATAACCGTGATTTTTTCATAAACTTGCATCTCCTTGTCCATAACCGGTAGCCAGGCATTGGCTTTAATTCCCCACTGCATGCCATCCCGATAACGCTGGGTGGTTTCAGGCGTCTCCGGAGAAATGGTTAGATCGAACTGTAATGCCAGATTACTGGCTTTAGCGATGGTTTTCGTCGGTTTTAATGATGCTTTCCACTCCCTGCGATTATACCATTCCCATTCTTTAGATGGTTCTTTAATAAAAATAACCCCCAGTCTTTTTGTGTGTTTCCTGTTACGATTTTTATTTTTGATGTCTTGTTTTAAACGGGTAATTGCTTCGTTCAAATCATCATCGTTTTCAATCTTTTTTTGACCATAATACACATCGGTTAACTCATGTGAGTCACTTGTTATATGACGAAGCTTCATGCTCAATACTTCTTTTAACTCACTTAAGGTGAAGGCTTGGAACGGTTCAACTTTTACTTTTTTTGATCCAGTTCTCAATTCAGTACCAGAATAATTATATCCGGGAGGATATGATAGTAATTTGCCTTTAGCATCACGATAGGTGATGAAAAATCGGTTTTTAGGGGTAGTATGAAATTCGGCGACCCTTCCTTGTGGATCAAGCTGTATCGGGTAAAAGTAGTCTGCTTTGTGTGGAGTGATCAACGTTTTTCCATTGCGTTCGAGCCTCATCATCACCTGATTTTTTACTGACAACTGCTCTTCCCATTGGCCACTGGGTTCGATAACAATGGGTTCCACCGGTACGCAGCCTGACACATCCTCGGGGGAGTAGATCATTACCCGTTCAAATATTTCGCCATAGGAGCCTGCTGCAGGAAAGTCGTACGCTGTGGGCTCGATGAGGGAAAATTGCAGACGGTCAAACTTTTTCTGGTAGATCATTTCCGGGTCAACATCGAATGACAGTGAACTGTTGCTACCTTTGGCCCGTTGGTTGACGGACGCGATCTCCTTTGCAATATGACGCTTCAGACGTTCAAGCCCTTCGGACCCTGAAAACATTTTTATCTTGTCCCGATGAAACTGATTGGAATAAATCATGGGTAGATGAAGGGTTTTGGGATCTGGATAGTTCAGTGCGTAACCTGTTCCTTCATCCCAGAAGTCGGTGTCCATAATAAGAAAATTCATCACATTCATCATTTGTTGCACCCGGTCAAAATTATAGCTGCTGTATTTTGCAGCATCTTCTCCTTTCCAATAATCCGGACAGGCAGAGTGCGGAATGATCTGGGCAAGGCACAATTCTCCATCAAACAGATGAGCAACCGGCGGAGCCAATAGGACTTTGACCGATGGCCCTTCATTGTGCTTATCAGTATTGTTGAAATCGAATTCAACCTTGTAGCAAGCGCCTTCCCACCAGCCAAAAGGGGCAACAAATTCAGCGCTCACTTTCATGGCATTGTCATCGGGAATGGTCAGGGCAAATTTTCCGGGATAGTGCTGGTCCATAAAGGACTGTATATGATCCCTGGCAAGGCCTATCTCCCGTTGCAATCTTGCGCCATTCACACCTGGATTGAATCGCTTGAACGAAGCTTCAGGGTAATCATAAGAAGGGGCTTTTGCTGTCGGGGTTAGCTCTCTTTGCAGGGTATTGACAACCTCACAATTATTGACAGAGTAATCATTCAGGGAGAGTCTCTGATCAGACGGCCCTTGCTCCAACTGATCCATCGGCTCATGGGTTGGCGGTATTCTGCGGATATTGCTGCCATTTCTGCTGGCAGGTGAGCCGGCGGACTCGTCGTCAGAAAAAGAATCAATGGTACGTTTAGTCGCCGGGGAATTAATGGAATCCATGTTTACTTCCTTATTCTGTTGGTTAGAGTTATGAAGTTTATTGGTTAAAAGTTAACTGAAATGACATAGTTAAATAATTATTACAACCAGGCCACAAATGGTTTATAGGACTCTTGTGTCTTATGGTCAGTTAAAACCATTTCCAGAGAATGAATCATTGTGTCTACCTGTTCTTTCTTTTTCTTCAGTCTGTCTAGCCGCTGTTTCTTTTTCAAAAGTTCGCGATCATGTTCACCCGCTGCCATCATTTCAATAACATTCATATCATCAAAGCTGACAAGCTCTGGTGTTTCAATATAGAGATCAGTAATTTTACGTGCCAGATTTTGAGGGATGACTTTTAATTTTTCCAATACGGATAATTGAGCATCGTGGGGTTGAAAAGACAGAAAAAATATCATCTGACGAAAAGCGTAGGCAATATTTTTATGTTCCTGCAACCTTATCTTATCAGGATTGGCCGGGTTATAGCGTACACATTTGATCACTATCCAGCGGGCAATCTTGTGGTTCAATGTCTTACCACTCTCACTGCTAAACAGTTCAGGCAAGTCTAAAGCATTGGTCAATGCAGTCAACGTGGCCAGGTTATGCGTGGTGATTATCTGTTGCCATTCAATGATCTTGCCATTTTCAAAAGTTGCGTAATCCCTCCACCCGCGGCTTTCTTTGGTTACACCACTTTTTTGCTTGCACAGATAATAAAGGGCATCCGGCGTTTTAAGGTTGGCAATGCTCCTGTAATCAAGTCCGTAATATGTTTCATAAAGGGTTCCCTGCATCAGGCTGGCTGCCTGTTTGGCAGCCATGAGGAATTTATCAGAGAATCTATGCATGAATATATCGGCTGCAAGCTCTTCAGTGAGCGGAGGCTCTAAAGAGAGTTCTGGAAGTTCTTCGATCATTTGACCCAGGGATTTGAGAAATCTATTGGGCAAAATGGTCTGGGGAAAATAGGTAAAGACTTGAGTCACCATATCAGTTAAAAGCTTTTCTGCGTTCTTGACTCTTTTGTCCTGGTCGAAGGGGGTGATTGCCTGTAAATGTTTTACCCAGGGCAGTTCATCCATCCGGACCTGATGTTGAAGATTCAGCAGAAGGACAGATCGTCGTTTGAAGAAAGCCTGTGTCAGTTGTGCAAACAAGGCGGCCAGGCTGGGGTCAAGTATGCTGTCACTTTTGACAATGGCGGCGATGTTCAGGTATTTGCTGGCCAGTACTTCAGCAGAGGTGATATCGCCCCGTTCAAGCAGCTCAATCACTGGTTTTGACTGAATTGCTGCCAGTAATTTTTTTATCGGTTTGGGCAATCCTGCTGTGTCCATGTTCAGGTCCTGTGGTTTTACCTGAACACAGTCTTTTAACGGCTGTAGCTGATGGATCAGGGAATGACCTGTGTGATATCTCTTTTGATAGTGTTCAAGCCAGCCCTGGCGTTGGTTCAGTGCTTGCTGATACCGTTCAGTGTCAGGTAATCCCTGCTTGCGATGGATATCTGCCAGGGTTTTTCTCAGTGTGAACTGGATTTTTTGAAAACCTTCCGTATCGGAGGGGCACCGATGTTCTGGCGGGTACGCCAGTAATATTTCCAGTGAACGTTGCAGAATCCGCTCACTGCCACGTTTACGGGTAGTACGATACATCAATTCGGGGTGTTGCTCTGTTATCTGCTTTCTATCCGCCAGGTACTGTGAGGCTTTTTCAAACCACTCTGTTGTGACCCTGGCCAGAGGCATGCCGCCGCACAGCTCCCCTTCAGTGTAATAAGGTAAATCCCCTTCTACTGTGCCCTGAATCAGTGCCACAAGCCGATCCTTCAGTGGCAGCCACTGATCAAATACCAGGGCATTTTGATCCAGCCGCAGCCGGTTATTGGATTTGTGTTCAGGGGCAGGGCCAAAGCGGTTGTCCAGTTGAGTCAGTACATCTGCCACGCTTCTCATGGCCTCGTCCGTGTTTAATGGCAGGGGCTGTTCGGCCGACTCCGGGAAAAACCTGACCCTTCCCAGATATGGGGAAATGGTTTCAATCAGTTGTTCAGCCTCGTCATCGTGTCCTGACCGGTGAAGCGCCATCAGAATTAACATAACCCCTTCTTCGGGGGTGTTTACACGGTATTTGCCGTTTAGAAGCATGGTCTCGAGGTGGCAGGAATACGGTTCAGTAAACCAGATCTGGTTAAGTGCTGACCTGATGTTTGCAAGATCATCGGGTAGATTGCTGGTTACTGATAGTCCTAACTGACTGGCCAGCTCTATTTCATAGTGACTCAGTGGCCCTCCGGCTGCCAGCTGCCCGGTGATAAAACCCCCGGTCATTACCACGGGTGTTAACCAAACCGGGGTATCAGCAATCGGCGCTCTTGAGCCCGGCTTCAGGGTTCCGTTGATTGTGCCCTGGATAGTTTGCAGTAATTGCTCGATTTTAGATCTGGCACGGCTGCGGTCAACCGGGTCAGCATGTTCTGATGTGGCCGTCTTTCCCGCTTTTAATAACAGACCGGAAAGGTAAGGAATGCCGAAGGTACTTGAGATACTGTCGTATTGATTGAGGCTGGAGGTCTGTTGAGCCGCTGTATTATCTGGCGGGATTAATTGTCTTGAGGCCATGTCAGCATTGCTTATGGAGCTGCCATTAAAGGAGCCTTGGGATGTGATGAAATCGTCAACAATCTGGTCAGGATTTTGGTTTGAACAAGTAAATAATTCCGCAGGATTCATACAGGCTCCGACTTAGACAGATAGTACCAGTAAGCAATTTCGATTCGATCTACCGTTCTTTCTCAGGGATTCGATTGAACGTACACAATTAAGTTCCCTGATTTGGTTAACAACTTAAACACCCTTCAAAAAGCGCAACGATAAAGCAATGAGTGTTTTCGCTCTCGTTGGGAATTAAATCGATAAGGGTGAACTGAAAAGCTATCCTGACGAAAAGCCTCAGCGGGTGTAAATCTGATGAATCGTTTATCAGAAACGGGTAGCTTTTCAGGTTCTGGTCACTGTGCTGATCGGGGAACAGCGATAGCAGTCAATCAGAAAGGTATCCTTTCAAAGTTTAAAGTTTCAAATGCAGGAAAAGATATTCTCGATGCCATTTTGCATTTCAAGTATAACAAGGCGGATATTCCAGCAGTTGCTGCTGTAGATGCCTATAAATCACTGAGTGATCGAGAAGTTGGGTTATTTGAAAATGTATTAGACAACTACCTGCCCCACTTTTTAAGCCAGCAAGACAATACCGCGACTCAACATCAACAGGATTTTTTTGTGAATTTTTCCCAGTATCAGTTGCTTTTGAAGTTAGAAAACATGTTGTAGATAACCATTACCGACTGACCGAGCGTGGAAATGCTTTTGGACTCGATCCCCCGGACAGTCTTAAGTCCGACAGCCTCCTTCAGACTCTTGGGTAGATATTCCGGGAGGTCGGTAAAATTGAACTAATTCTGGTCTGACTGGTCAAAACAAAAAAACTAATTAATTAAAAGGATTTTAATATGATCCCGTCTACCTCCGTCCAGCTGAGCTGGCTGGAAAATATTCAGTACAACTACAAAACTGCTGGATTGGGTAAAGCCCTGTTCGCTGTCTTCTGCTTTTCCGGCAAATCCAGAACCATCTCAGTCGCCGCAGCCCGGATTTACATCAACACTTATCCTGATTCCGGGCTGACAACGGCTCTTTTCAAAAAAATTGACAGCAGGACGGTGACTTATGGGCCACCGGGCAACTTGCAGGTTCAGACTGCAACACCCGGGCCTGCAGCCCCGGATGACACCAAGACACCGGCCACTACTCAGGAAACAAACCGGTTTTCATCCCCTGAACCGGTTGCCCCTGTACCCAAAGAAGACCGGTTTTTACTCAGCCATCGAATTCAACCACCGAATATTGTTCCAGTAAAATCACAGCCAGAGCATTTGGTAACCAATTCCCATAACCCGGGAAATGAGGATGCATTTGTGCAGCCCGCTGTTCAGAACAGTCCTGAAAGCAGCTCGGCAGGTACTGAGAGCCAACACAGTGTTTCTGCACAGCCTGATACCAACAATACCGATAATGCTTCTGCCGCTCGGGCGGAAAGTGTCGTGGGCAGGCAAAGCCAACCTGAGCCTGATTACCGGGCGAGGTACGGTGGCAAAGGCATGTTCCTGAAACATATGCAGGAACACGGTATTCCGGTACCTGACTTCCGTTGTCTGGAGATTGCACAGACACAGGCTTTGGAAAACCTGCCTGTCAGTGTTGCCACTGTGGCCCGGGCAATACCGGGTATTCAGTCACTCTGTTCCGGCAGTACCACCAGCTTGCATGAGCTGAAAACGCGGGTTAATGCCACCGCTGATCAACAACTCCGCGAGCAACAACTGGCGGCATTATCGGCGTTTATCGCCGGGGAAACCTTTTATCAGCTGGTTAAGGATCACCCGACTGCCAGGGCCATAAACCAACTCTTTGAAGAGCTGTGCCAGGGTCAGCCGGATCAGAAAATCATCGTACGCAGCTCCGGTGCCAGAGAGGATGGCTACGGTGACGCCCAGGCCGGCAAGTACGAATCACTGGTGCACGGTGAGGATGATATTGTTCGCACCTGCCTGAAGGTGCTGGCTTCCGGTTATCGCCCGGAGGTTTGCGCCTCGACCATGCCCGCCCCGATGGCCCTGGTCATGCAACACTGTGTGGACTGCCGGTTTGGCGGTGTGGCAATGAGCTATACCGGCTTTAAAGATAACAGAGTACAAATTGAGTTTGTGCCCGGACAACCCAAAGGGGCGGTTGCCGGTCAATTTGGTATTACCCCGCACCGATACACCATATCCCGTGGCCATAACATCACCCCTGTTTACACGGCAGGCAATGTTACCAGTACGTTTGTACTTGACCCGCAGGGCAACAACAGTGCTGCAGAAAAACTGGTGCCCATTGCTGACGGGCAGTCGCAAACACTGCCAGAGTCTTCAGTTAGGCAGCTTTATAACCGACCTTCACCACCCCTTGGTAACATTTTGATTTTAAACGATTAAATATCGTGCCAACCATATATTCGAATAGAATATATGCTTCAAAATCAAATGATTACGCTATTTTGGTGGTGAAAGTGGGTTATAACTATATTGAACAGCTGGAAAACCTGCTCGGTTGTCCGGTGGACGTTGAGTTTGCCATTAACCACCAGGGCGAAGTGGTCATCCTTCAGGTTCGCCCAATGACACGCCTTTGCGGGGGCAGGCAATTTTCCGCCGCCAGGCCTACGGAATTTATCTGTTCTGGCAGGCTGGTGAGTGAAGGGCTGTGCCAGGGGCCGTTGATCCGATTACAGCCCGGTGAGCTCAGCCGTCACATCCCCCAGGGGGCCATTATTATGGCACCACACTGTGAACTGTGGATGCTGGCACCGGAGGTTCTGGCTAAGGCAGGTGGCTTTGTTTTCCAGCAGGGAGGCAGTGGCGACCATGTGGCCATTACCCTGCTCCAGGCCGGTAAACCCTGTGTTATTACCGGTACTGATGAGGCAGCGGGTGAAGGTCTTGAGGGACAGCAAGTGACTCTGGTTTGTGGCCAGTTTGACCAACAGCCCGGTGCTTTTTTACTGGCCGGCAGCCAGTATGAACAGTTTGCAGAGAGTATGTTGCCGGCAGTCAGCGGTGATTTCAGTACCGCTATCGCCTATACCGACCAATGGCAGCCTGCAGAGCACAGTCCAATGAGGGTTGATGAGCAATTCCGGGAGTTGAACCGGTTAAATGGCCTGTTACTCCACTATTTCAGCCGTGATCGTCTATTGAACCAGTGTCTGTCACCGGATAATAATCTGCTGTTAAGCATGTCGCCCCAGCGGGCAGAGGTATTGCTGAAGCTGGAAGAAGAGATTGCCCATCTACTGGCAGATACTGACGCGTTGTTGCTCAGTTATGAACAATATCTGCTCACCGGCGCAAAAGGGAAAGAAACCACCAATAAAATTACTACTGCCCTGGCCAGGCTGGAGGTATTGAAAGGTCGGGTTAACCAGATACAGCAACGTGTGGCAACACAGCTGGTAGCAGTAACCGCGGGGCTGACTACCGCGCAGGAACTGCTGCCTGACCCGGTCTGTTTCCGTCAGTGGCGAATGGACTGCCTGGCATTACGGGATTCGTTGCTGCAGCTGAGTTTGCCAAGGCAAGCGGATGAAGTGGATTCCATTCACGATATCGTCTTTCTGATTCACCAATGGTTTGTGGATATGCTCGGTGATATTGCCGTAGCTTCCGGGCAGGGAGAAACAATTAAAAAATCCAAAAAGTTGACCATGGTTAATTTCCCGTCACCGAACAGCGTTGACATATTCACAGATGAATGTGCAGCAGCTCTTGAGGGATTTGGCTTGGACAATACTGTGTTGAATATGGACGGTGTGTGCATTATCAATACCCAAATTAATTATCACAAAGGCGTCATTGAGGTAATGGAGGATGGACCCGGTGGCAAAGGTAGAACCCTGAAGGTCAGGATGATTGATGACTTCAACTCCAGGTGGCTAGGATGCACGAAACCTGAAGGGTTGGATGGGAAATGCAAGCGTTTTTTTAAGCTGGCGTTACTGATGAATGCAGTGGCAAGCTCCCATCCCGGGCAAAGCTGCAATATTGCAATTAATGAATCAATTGGAGAAATCGTCTGTGAAATTAGCAGGGTACACTCTACTAGACGGCTCCGGGATCAATTACTCATAGCAATAAATCTGTTAATTAAAAGCCGTAGTGAAGATTTATATTTTTCCGAACTAACGCCTGGCATGCCATCTTTTGATAACTTTAACGGGCTAAGGTTGCATATAGACAGTTTGGATAAAGACGATAACCAGTGGATATTAAAGTCCGTACTTTTTGACATCGGTTCCAACGATTCATGCAAGGAACTGCAAAATCTATTGTGTACTCTTTTTGGTGAGGGGCCACAAAGCAAACTCATCAGGTTTGCTGCCACCCGCGTGCCTAAGTTTAATGATGAGTTGCCTGAACTTTCAGATGATGATTTCACCCATAATCAGGAATGCATCAAGCTTCTTCTTATTTTACGTCCGCAAGTGATGATTCCACTGGTCAAAGCAAAAACGGACTGGCTGAGTGATAAGCAACTGATGTTACCACTGGTCAAATTAAATGGACTGTTGCTTGAATATTTGCCCAGTGAATTAAAGCAGGACAGAGAGGTTGTCTTGAATGCTGCAGCCCACACCCCGAAGGCATTACTGCATGCCGATGAGAAGTTCTGGGATGATCCTGAAGTGCTCAGGGCCGCGGCTAACGCCCACCAGAATCAATTTTTCGACACGGTTCAGGTCATGAGCAACAAAAAAACAGTCAGAAATGCCATGTTACAAGTATTGGATTTAAACATGCGTTACCTTTCGTTTTTATATTGGCGGCCTTACGGTGATGACCCGACAATAATGCTTGGGTTGGTAAAATGTGGTGAATCTTATTACATGTCTCAAGCTCTCTCTGAAACCCTGAAAGATGACACAGCTTTTTTTAAAATGGCGATGGATATTGATCCGAAAGTTATCAAATATGCTTCTGAGCGGATACGTAAGGAGCATGGAATGGTGTAGCTTCAGTAGTAACCCGAATGAAACCCTTGCCCTATCAAACTGGAAAACTCTCCGGATTACTCCGGTCCGGGGAGTCCAGCAGTTCAACATCAGCCCGTCTGTCGGTAGCTTGCTGTTGATGTGTATGAAAGTACATTGGATTGGCAAGCGCCCTGCCAATCAGTTGGCAAGTTGATGACTCGTCATCGTTGCGCCTCAGTACCCGGTAACTTTGATAGCTGCTAACACAATAGAGTGCGGTCAAGGCACCTAGAATAATCATCGCGCCAATAACCACCGCAGAGACTGTTTCGGGCGTATTGCCAGAGGTAGGCGAGCTGGTGTCGTTTGTCCGTAAAGGGGATGTTTTGGTTGAGTTGGTTGTCTGATTAAAGAACGATGTCGGGGGT
Source organism: Endozoicomonas sp. ALC013 (assembly GCF_049310205.1). Lineage (NCBI taxonomy): Bacteria > Pseudomonadati > Pseudomonadota > Gammaproteobacteria > Oceanospirillales > Endozoicomonadaceae > Endozoicomonas > Endozoicomonas sp. ALC013. The sequence continues at coordinate 22,640 of NZ_JBLYNS010000065.1, forward strand.
TCAAAAATCCGGACGGAAGATGGGGTAAAGCTGGTATTTATGGAAGATAATGTTGGCCCAGTAGTAGTCTTAGGGGAAGGAGTTGAGCATGGGGTGTTACTGCATGTTGAGTTGCCACACAGATACCTGCGCCCCAAGTCTTCGCAAGTTCGTTGAGTGCATCCTCTTTCATCTATGTTATATGGTGGACATTCTTTTCTGCCATTGCATCGGATCGCTAAGGGACGACAATTATAACGATACCCACACGGAAAACAGAATCGAAGATCACAACCAAAATGGTGATCTGGTCTGCATTTCCTTAACACTTGGGCCGCCCCGGCCGTCTGCACTAGAGTGGATAATGTCGCCAAAGCCACCAGGCTCTGTTTTAATTCTGGACATAGCCAGTCAATGTCATCGGAACCCATCACCTGTCCTGCGGCAAATTCTGCGGCATTGTGCATCAGGTTGCCACTGGCCTGAATCGCTGTGAGGACAAAGGAGCACAGCCTATTACCGGGCAGAAGACTGCTTCCGTTACCAGCACAAATAAATGTCCCGGAGTTGGCAGGGCAAGCCTGCCTTTCGGCGTTCCTGCCATGAAAGGAAATTATCTGGCTGTTGAATGTATCCCTGGTGTCGTCGGTGCCAGGGATTTGTGGGCAGGGCTGTGATGGGGTTTGCAACGAGTTTGTCAACATGGTGATTACTCCTGCTGGAAATAACATGTTTCAGCTTTGCAATTCCGGGAGTTGGTCCGAAAATGGCCACCGTAGTACGGATTGCGAGAAACTGAGGTTGAAATTTCTGACTCTCAGGAGAGTAGCAGGGCTATTTGATGAAGGAGAGATTTTTGACCAACTTATCGAAACTGGACGGATGAAGGAGCCACAAGGCTGAATGAGCATTTGAAATTGATGTAATCAGCACTTCCCATGACCTTGATCATTGCTGTGCAGAAATGCTCTGGTATGGGCAACCGAACCAATACCATAATGCAGACCTGCTTCTTTGCCCTGTCCGGTGTTCTGCCCAGGGATGAGGCCATTGCCCGTATCAAGCAGGCGATTGACAAGACCTACCGACGCAAAGGTACAGATGTTGTTGAGCGAAACTTCCGGGCGGTGATCAGACTCTGGAACATCTCTACGCCGTAAACATCCCTTCAGATATGGCGCATGCCGATTTACCCGGTGAAACGTCTGTAGAGAAGCCGGTAGTTTCTGAGCAGGCACCTGACTTTGTTAAAGAAGTCATCAGTCGTATGATTAGTGGGCAGGGTGACCTGATCCCGGTCAGTCAGATACCCGTGGATGGTACCTGGCCAAGCGGCACAACCCGCTGGGAAAAACGCAATATTGCCCTGCAGATTCCGGTCTGGGATGAAGAGGCCTGTATCCAGTGCGGCAACTGCAGTATGGTCTGCCCTCATGCGGCTATCCGTGCGAAGTTCTACCATCAGGCCAGCCTGGTGAATGCACCGGAGGAGTTTAAGTCAGCAGCCATCAGCGCTCGTGGGTTCCCGGAAACCCGCTACACCCTGCAGTGCTACCCGGAGGATTGCACCGGTTGTGGTCTCTGTGTGGCAGCGTGCCCGGTTCGTAATCCCAAAAAGAGTGGTGATCGCGCCATCAATATGATGGACAAGGAGCCGGTACTGGCGCAGGAAAAACAGAATCTGTCGTTTTTTGAGCAGTTGCCTGTAAATGATCGCCGTCAGGTGGATTTCTCCACCGTGCGGGGTATCCAGTTCCTTGAACCTTTATTTGAGTTCTCCGGTGCCTGTGGTGGCTGCGGTGAAACGCTCTACCTGAAACTGCTGACCCAGCTGTTTGGTGATCGTCTGCTGGTGGCCAATGCCACCGGTTGCTCTTCCATTTATGGTGGTAACCTGCCAACCACGCCATGGTCAAAAAATGCTGAAGGGCGTGGACCTGCCTGGGCCAGCTCGCTTTTTTGAAGACAATGCCGAGTTTGGCTTTGGCTTCCGTCTGTCCAGTGACCATCAGGCGGAGCAGGCGATGCTGGAGCTGGAGGCTTTCCGGGAACTGCTGGGTGCTGATCTTGTGGATGCCATCATCCATGCACCTCAGTTGAATGACGCTGATGTACAAAATCAGCGAGAGCGACTGCAGCAGGTGCAGGAAAAACTTGCACAGGTAGAAACACCAGCAGCACAAAGCCTCAAGGTTGTGCTGGACCGTTTGTTGAAACGTGTCGTCTGGATTGTTGGCGGTGACGGCTGGGCTTACGACATTGGCTCTGGCGGCCTTGATCATGTGCTGGCCAGTGGCCGTAACGTCAATGTGCTGGTCATGGACACCGAAGTCTATTCCAATACCGGCGGCCAGGCGTCAAAATCCACGCCGATGGGTGCGGTGGCAAAATTTGCGGTGGCAGGTAAACGGTCCGCCAAAAAAGATGTTGCGCTGCAGGCCATTGCCTATGGCAATGTTTATGTGGCCCGGATTGCCATGGGGGCCAGCCCGCAGCAGACACTGCAGGCCATTCGTGAGGCTGAAGCCTGGCCCGGACCTTCACTGGTGATCGCCTATTCGCACTGTATTGCCCATGGCATTAACATGACCCACGGTATGGAGCAGCAGCGACTGGCTGTGCGTTCCGGCCATTGGCCTCTGTTCCGGTACAACCCTGGTCGTACAGAGCACCATGAGAACCCGTTTGAACTGGACTCGCTCAGACCCAGTGTGCCTCTGACGGAGTATATCCGTGGTGAAGTTCGCTACCGGGCCCTGAATATTGCCTGTCCGGATGAAGCGGAGGCGATTCTTGACGAGGCCCAGAAAGTGATCAACCGGAAGTGGGGCGTCTATGAGGAAATGGCAACACACAATGCCATGGACTTTGTCCCTGAGAAGGCGTCGGCTGTTCATTAATAAAGTGACCACAGAGACACAGAGTTAATCCATCGTTCCCCCGGGAACGAGGCCCAGGGTGCAGAAATAGCACTCTGATGTCTCTGTGGTGATTGAGGAGTAAAGATGATGGATTTGACCACCAACTATATGGGGTTAAGCCTTAAAAATCCGTTAATAGCGGCAGCCAGTCCATTGACGTCTACATTGAAAAGTATCCAGCGTCTGGAAAAGGCCGGTATCGCAGCTGTGGTTCTGCCTTCCCTGTTTGAAGAGCAGATTCGCCGGGAGCAGGAAGAGGAAGAACGGATTGCCCTGTCCAGAGATGACCTGTTTCCGGAGGCCACCTCTTTTCTGCCTGCCGGCCTGACCCTGGAACGTGGTTCGCAGGCATATCTGGACACCATTCATAAAGTTAAGGCAGCCGTGGGTATCCCGGTGATTGCCAGCCTGAATGGTTGCTCGGAGGGTGGTTGGATGGATTATGCCCGACAGATTGAGCAGGCTGGAGCGGATGGTATCGAGCTGCATATTTATTACAATCCACCCTCGCTGGAAATTACCGGACGTCAGGTTGAGGACGTCTATCTGGACGTCGTAAGAAGTGTAAAAAACAGTGTCACCATTCCGATTGCCCTGAAAATTGATCCATTCTTCAGTGCCTTCGGCAATATGGCCAGACAGTTTGATGAGATGGGCGTTGATGCCCTGGTGATGTTCAACCGGATGCTGCAGCCGGACTTTAATCTCAACAATATGCAAGTTGAAACCAACTGGCCAATCAGTAAAGCCGGTGAGATCGGCATTCCACTGCGCTATCAGTGTGCTGCACGGCAAGATCCATGCCTCTCTGGCGGCCACATCAGGGGCCTATGACCATGAAGACATTATCAAATATTTGCTCGGTGGTGCGGATACGGTGATGCTGGCTTCTGCACTGATCCGCAATGGCGCGGACTATGTGTCCGTGCTGTTAAAAGGCCTGGAAGTGTGGCTGAAACAGCGGGATTTTGTCGGGCTGAATGACATGCGCGGGCTGATGAGCCAGCGCTCTGTGGCCAACCCGGAAGCCTTTGAACGGGCCAACTACATTTGTACCGTGGATGGAGCGAGGAAGCACTGACCTGTTGCTTCGTTCCCATGCTTCGATGGTGTTGCAATAGGTTTATAAGCTCTGAACCACGAAGGCAAAAGGGTGCCTCTATTGAGTTGCCTGACATTGCTCAGGCAAGCTCAGAAAAAATCTTGAGCCTTTGTGGTTCCTTTCTTTATTAAGCCTTTTGTTGTTTAAAAAATTTTTTATTGGAACTCGGGGTCGTTTCAGCTGATTTAGAAGTCGGTGGTAAATTAACTGAGTTTTTAGCTGAATTGGCTGACTGACGATACTGCTTTTTGCGCTCCCTTTCGCGCTGGGTGTAAGCGGGATCTTTGCGAAGTTCCCTTTGGCGCTCCCTTTGGCGCTCGACGTAAGCGGGATCTTTGCGAAGCTTCCTTTGGCGGTCCCTTTGGAGCGCCCTTTGGCGCTCGGCATAAGCGGGATCTGTCTGGTAGCGCTCCCTTTTGCGCTCCCTTTGGAGCTCCCTTTGGCGCTCGACGTAAACGGGATCTTTGCGAAGCTTCCTTTGGCGCTCCTTTTGGCGCTCCTTTTGGCGCTCGACGTAAACGGGATCTGTCCGGTAGCGCTTCCTTTGGCACTTCCTTTTTCGCTCCCTTTCACGCTCAGCGTAAGCGGGGTCTGCCTGGTAGCGCTCCCTTTGGCGTTGCCTTTGGCGCTCCCTTCTGCGCTCGGCGTAAGTGGGAGCTTTGCGAAGCTCCCTTTGGCATTCAATTTGTGAAGAACTTTCATCAATAGCTTCTTCGGCTTGAGTTGCAGGCGATGTATACTGTTGAAGATATTCACTTTTCAATTGTGGGGTAATAATCGCAATCGGCGATGTAGATTTAGAAAAATTACCAATGTCCTCTTGATTAGGAATTTGAATAGGTGGATTAAGTTTGGTATCAACATCTGTCGAGTTTTGTGAGGTTGATTGAATACCCTTTGTGAAGGAGTATATCAAAAAAGTATTATTTTCAGGGTCATATTCTGCAACCTGATAATTTTCCAGTGGTATAGCTACTGCAATTGCAGGTGATTCTTTGTAGTTAGTTTGATTTTGTACAGCGAAATCTTCCAACCATTTTTTTTTAGGATTTAAATATCCTTGATTATCTGAACTTGTAGATTGGTCAGTCATGTCATGGTTAGTTACAGGTTGTCGAACTTCAGTAACCAACCGGGAAAAAGCCTGACCTGTTGCACCAGATTCAGCTAAAGGCGTGCCTTGAATATTAGAAGGGCCATTAGGGGCTGGACTTAATTGAGAAGAAGTTGGTTTATCCATTGAATTATCGAATCATTGGATTGCAGCTTAAGACCACGCTTTCTTATAAAAGTTCCTCCCTTTCACTACTCATTCACCATTTGTTTATTTCAACCAAACATAAAAACAGGCTCTTCAGGGATAACTGTGGGTAGAAATCAAAAAATTTGAAGAAAAAAGCACCAGCGGCTGATTTCAGGTATGTCTTTATTTGCAGACAAAAACAAGAAGAAACGCCGCTGATGCTGATAAAAACTATCCTCAATAAAGTTCATAAACTCAAGTCATTTGTTTATCAGGATGTAAAACTCGGTCTCTATCAAGGCTCTGAAGTATTCAATGTCATCGTGGTCCCAAGCAAGAACGGCCATGCTATTTGCTCAGGATGTCAGCAACCAGCTCCGGGCTATGACCGTCTTACTGAACGTCGCTTCGAGTTTGTCCCTCTCTGGGGAATCAGGGTTTTTCTCCTCTACAAAATGCGTAGGGTTGAATGCAAGACATGC
>NZ_JBLYNS010000066.1:0-27769 GCF_049310205.1 Endozoicomonas sp. ALC013
CACAAAACGAAATTTTTATCCTCAATTTTCTGCCATCCTCGCTGTGGGCGCTATTCTCGGACAGGCTCCTAGATTTGTGCTCAAGTTTGAGCAACCACGAAAACACAAAACAGCAATCTATTTCTTGCTGGCTCGGGGACTGTTGGAAAATTCCAGTACTTGAATCTTGTTTATCAAGTCAGTGCGGCAGAAATCATCAAAGACAGGGAAAGCAAAAAAAACTGAAACAAGTGAGGAAAATGTCAGGATAAAAGGGGGGAGTCGTTTTAGCAGGTTCATTTGCAAACTGATTGTTCTTAAATAATTTCCCCATGATCCCTGAAGCGGCGTCGAAAAGAAGAGGCACCGAAGTGAAAAAAGGCCCGAAGTTTCAGGCCTGCTTCAGAAGGGAAGAGTTAATCCTGTTGATGACCACGCCACATCTGGTAATTATTCATCAACAGCGATTTACCCATCAGATGTGCTGCAACAGGGGCGGTCATCAGGATGAAGGCGATAATCCCGACGGCCCGGGAACTGATGGAAACCCCCTGAAAGTGCAGGGCCACAGCCACCATAATTAAACCAACCCCGATGGTCCCCGCTTTGGTGGATGAGTGCATTCGAATGTAAGCATCCGGCATCCGTAAAATACCCAGCGCAGAGAAAAAACTGAACAGTACCCCGACAATTAAACAGCTGGCGACGACCCAATCCATCATGATTTGTCTCCTGAACTTAAACCCGAATCAGCGCGAGACTGGCTCAGTGGCACGCGCATAATAAAGCGGGCAAAGGCAATGGTGCTGAGAAACGCCACCAGGGCCAGGGTGATGGCAATATCCATAAATGCCGTGGCGTTGCTGTAAATGGTGAATACACCAATAAAGCCGATGGTGATAAAGGCGATGAGATCCAGGGCAATCACCCGATCCGCCAGCGAAGGGCCTTTGCACAGTCGGATAAATGCCAGGACCAGGCTGGCTAACAAACCGACAAAGGCGAAATGAGTGGCAAAAACCATCATGTCAGTCACGGGTCACCTCCAGAATACGACGCTCCAATGATGTTTTGATATCGTCGATCACCGATTGTTCGTTCTTGCTGAACATGGCATGTACGATCAAATACCGGCGATCTTCACTGACATCCAGCGTCAGTGACCCCGGCGTGAGCGACACCATATTGGCCAGCAACATAATCTCCATGTCAGATTCAACCGCCAGCGGCACTTTGATAATGGCCGGATGGCTCAGGTGGGTGGGGGTGATGACGTCCCACACCACTTGCAGGCTACTGGTGAGCAGTTTGTATAGAAATACCGCCAATAGCTTCAGGGCTGCCAGGAACTTGCGGCCGTAGTGGGGTTTATTGCGGAAGGGTTCGGTCAGCAACAGGGCAAAAAAACCGACCACAAAACCAATGGTAAAGTCGGTGCTGCCATAGTCGCCGTTCAGCAGCATCCAGCCAAACGCCAGCAGGATGTTCAACAAAAACAGGTTCATGGTTGCGTTCCTCCAGCGGGTCCTGGTATGGAGAGATGCGCTGAGTAGGTCGTGCTGTCGCTGCCAAGCACGGCATCAATATAAGGCTGTGGATTGAGCAGGTTGGTTGCAGAGGTTTCTGCCAGCTGATAAATGGGTTCGACCAGCAAACCAATCAGAATGGTCAATACGGCCAGTGCCACAATAGGGACGATATACAGGCAGTTTTCCCGCCGGGTCAGGGGGGGCGGTGCAGCGGCATTATCCGGCAGCGGTTTCCAGAACGCTTCGGCCCAGATTTTGGTCATTGAGTAAATGGTCATCAGGCTAACAAACAGAGCGGTGGCCGCCAGCAGATAGGCGTCAGTTTGCAGGCTTGCCTTGATCACCAGAAACTTGCCCCAGAAGCCGGACAGTGGTGGAAAGCCCGCCAGAGAGAACGCTGGAATCAGAAACAACAGGGCCAGCCACGGCATGCTGCGATAAGCGCCACCCAGCTCACGCAGGTTATCACTGCCCTGTCTGCGCTGCAGGAAGCCGCCGATCAGGAACAAATTGGCCTTAACAATAATGTGGTGGATGATGTAGAAAATCGCACCGGTGATGGCCAGCGGTGTATAGATGGCCAGCCCCATCAGCATATAGCCAATCTGACTGATAATATGAAACGACAGAATACGTTTAATATGGAATTGACTGGCCGCACCAAGAACGCCGGTGAGCATGGTCAGGCCGGCAATCACTATCAGCAATGGCTGGTAGCCGCTATCGACCAGGTCAAACACAATAGTGAAGACGCGGAGCAACGCATAAACCCCCACTTTGGTCAGCAGTGCGGCGTACAGGGCAACGATGGCGCTGGGCAGATGATGATAGGACGCTGGCAGCCAGGAGAAGACCGGGAACGCCGATGCCTTGATGGCGAAACCAAAGAGAAACAACCCGGAAATCAGCATCATGGTGGTGTCCGGCAGTAACGGAACTTTGGCGTGCAGGTCGGCCATATTCAAGGTGCCGGTAGCGCCATACAGCAGCCCGATGGCCAACAGGAAAACCATGGTGGAGATCAGGTTGAGCACCACGTATTTAACCGCCGCATCCACCTGCTGTTTATTGGCATTGAGCACCATCAGGCCAAATGAGGTAATGAGCATGACCTCAAAAAACACATAGAGATTGAAAATGTCTCCGGTTAAAAAGCTGCCCATCACACCGGCCAGCAGCGCATGAATCAAACTGTGATAGATCCCATAGAACGGTTTGCTGCGCAAATCGGTGGTGCTGTAGAGCACAATCGCGACACCGATAATGGCGGTAATCAGCACCATGCTGGCCGATAGCAGGTCGGCGACAAAGACAATGCCGAAGGGGGCTTGCCAGTCACCAAAGGCGGTTACCTGCAGGCCCTGGGAAATGACCTGCTGGACCAGCAACAGGGCGATACACAGGTTGGCGAGGGCTCCGGACCAGCTGATCATCGATGACAGGGTGCGGGCGCGAAAGCTGAAAGCGCAGGCGGTAGCGGTCAGCAGTGGAATAAAAACAGGCATAACCAGTAGCCAATGGGTCATTGCTCTGTCTCCGCATGTTGCATTTTGTCCATATCAGCGGTGCCAAATTCTTTAATGGCGCGGTAGGCCAGTAGTAAGGTGAACAATAACAGGCCGAAACCGATCACAATGGCGGTCAGAATCAGCGCCTGTGGCAGCGGGTTGGCGTAACCGACGGCCGGGAGCAGGGCATCACTGGCAATCAGTGGCGGATTGCCCCGGGTTAACCGGCCAGCGACAAAAATGGCCAGGTTGATGGCGTTACTGACCAGAATCATACCGAACAGAAAGCGCACGATATGACGCTCCAGCATCAGGAAAACGCCGCAGGCAGTCATCAGGCCGACGACCAGACACCAGAGAAACTCCATCAACTTAACTCCTCTTCAACATTGAGCAGGATCATCAGTACCGATCCGATGACAGCGAGGTATACGCCAACGTCAAATAACAGTGGACTGCCGACTTTGCCCAGCCACAGGCCAGAGAGAAAAGGCTGCCCGAAAAACAGCGGCAGCAGACCGGCGAACAGCGCTATGGCCACACCAGAACCGGCAAAGGTGGCCGGTGAATAGACCAGGCGCTCACGCACATAGGCCGGGGTTTCGGCCAGCATTAACAGGGCAAAGGCAATGACGGCAATCAGGCCGGCAATAAACCCGCCGCCGGGATTGTTATGGCCACGCAACAGCAGGTAAACAGAAAACACCAGCATCAGCACCGTGACGATATGGGCGCTGGTACGAAAGATAATCGATGACATTAACGGTGCTCCTTGGGGGTTTCAGAGACCATCTGGTTAATCCGTTTGCCAGCCAGTACCGCGACGGTTGCCAATCCGGCAATCACCACCACAACGGCTTCTCCGAGGGTGTCAAACGCGCGGAAATCCACCAGGATAACATTGACGATATTGCGCCCTCGGCCACCGCTGACACTGGTTTGGGCATAGAACTCGGAGATTGCCTGATTCATGGGTTCGGCGGTAATAATCCACAGAGCCAGGGTGATGCTGATGCCGATGCCTGCGGCAACGCCGGCGTGTACCAGGCGGCGAAGCGCTGAATGCTGGGGAACCGTGTTGGCAGCAGATAGATGGCGTAACACGATGGCGATAAAGACCACCAACAGGGTCTCTACCAGCAGCTGCGTTTTGGCCACATCCGGGGCGCTGTACACCAGGAAAACCAGTGTGGTCAGAAAGCCAATGGTGCCCAGTGCGGTCACCGCCAACAGCAGGGTGCGGGCCTTGACCACCACCACCGGGGCGATGACCAGAAACAGGGCCAGCAGAATATCGTAGTACTTCAGATCCCAATCAATCGGTGGCAGGGGGTGTATTTGCCAGAGTACGGTGCCGAGAAAGGCCAGTAGTACCAGGAAAAACTGCAGGCTGTATTGAGTGAGCTGACCGTGCTGTAGCAGCCGGGTTTGCCAGTTTGCCAGCTTGACCACCGCATCCAGCAGGGACTGATAAACCGCAGGGCCCGAGGGCAGCCCGGACATAAGCTGGTCGAGCCGGGGCTTCAGGCGTGGATAGCCAACATAGAGCAAGATACCCAGTAACAACGTGAGTGCACTTAGCAGCAGTGGCAGGTTTAACCCTTCCCAGAGCTTCACCGTTTTCGGGGTAGCCAGCATTACCGTGGCAGCGGGATCAATCACCAGACCCTGATACCAGTTCAACAGAGCCAGCGGCACAATGATCGACAGCAGTGCCAGAACGATGGGGGGCAACCAGAGCAGCGGATTATGCTCAACGGCTTTCATCGGTGCGGCCTTGGCATGGTGAGGCCGTAAAAAGGGTTTGATGACGATCAGCAATGCCAGCGCCACCATAATGGCATTAGCCAGCAGCATGGAGCCGGAAAGTACCCAGCCAAATTCCAGCCCTGCTTTATAGAGATATTCCTTGGACAGGAAACCAAACGACGGTGGCAGACCCGCCTTTGACGCAGCGGTCACCAAAGCGGCGGTAAAGCTGATGGCCAGCACCGCACGCAGGCCCGCCAGTTCATGGTATTCCCGGGTGCCGGTGGCCTTATCGATATTGCCGACCACCATAAACAGTCCGGCCTTATAAAAGGAGTGCGCGGCAATCAACAGTAATGCGGCAGTGATGGCATAGCTGCTGCCGATGCCGATCAGCATCACCAGCTGGCCAAGAATGACATTGGTGCTGAAGGCAAGCATCAGCTTTAAGTCGGTCTGACGGTAAGCCTGTAAGGCGCACCACAGGGCAGTAAAAGCACCGGCACTGCACAGCAGCGTGAACCATAACGTGCTGTCACCGTACACCGGCAGCAGTCGTGCCAGCAGGTAAACACCGGCTTTGACCATGGTGGACGAGTGCAGATAGGCACTGACGGGGGTTGGTGCGGCCATGGCACCGGGCAACCAGAAATGAAAGGGAAACTGTGCCGATTTGGTGAATACCCCCAGCAAAACAAGCAACAGTGATGGTGTAAACCAGGCGTGCTGAGACAGCGAAGCACCCTGGGTGATGATGGCGCTGAGGCTGTAGGTACCCGCCATTTCCCCCAGCATAATCAGGCCCGCCAACAGTGCCAGACCGCCGCTGCCGGTGACCAGCATGGCTTGCAGGGCGTTCTTGCGGGATTTTTCCTGTTCGTGGTTAAAGCCAATCAGCAGATAGGAGGTGAGGGTGGTTAATTCCCAGAATACGAACAGCAACAGCAGGTTATCGGCCAGCACCAGACCCAGCATGGCCAGCATAAACAGGGTCAGATAGAGGTGAAACGCACCGCGGCCTTTATAGGGTTTCATATAAGCGATGGCGTAGAGCTGAACCAGAAACCCGACGCCACTGATTAAACTGGCAAACAGGACGCTGAGGCCATCAAGGCGGAGTGAAAAATCAATACCCAGTGACGGAATCCAGGGCCAATGCAGCAGAGACTCCGGTGGTTGATAGCTGGCGCTGATCAGCAGAAAAATCCCCAGCGGCAGCAGTGCGCAGAACGCCAACCAGAGTTTAAGTGTTGGATTTTGCATGAAATAAGGCCGTAAATATCGTTTGGATGAGAAAGCCGTGATTAAGGTGGGACATTATAATGGCACTTTCGCTTTACTATATAGACAAAAGTTATGTCACCTATAAGGGCTGTGTGTGCGAGGTGGTATTGGAGTGATCTGTTTTTTCATTAACAGCTTTTTATTTTGATAGTAAAGATATAACGCGTGAATAATGATCAAGAATGACGGGTTCATGGGGATTACAAAATTCAGGGGGTGAGTCAAAATAAATGTGGCCATGCGAAACTCATAAATGCCCTGTAAATAATGAAATATCGGGGCGGTGCACTAACCTGCCGTGACGACTACTGAGCCCGACTTCATATTGTCCCTATTTAGCGAGCCCCCTCCGGCCATGTATCATGCCCGCCTGATAAAATGACCCTCTGCTCTTCCATATAACAAAAACTTGTTTGGAAGCTTGTGTTGACAGCAAGTTTTGTGGTTAGTAGAATTTTGCGTCCTTTTGTCTAGGTGACATAGTTCATCAGACTTTGTTCTTTATAGATGCCATGGTTAGAACAAAATGAGCCAACAATCAAAGCAGTCCTCACAGGCGCAGCAAATTCGTATTCGCCTGAAGGCTTTTGACCATCGCCTGATTGACCAGTCTACGCAGGAAATCGTTGATACTGCAAAAAGAACTGGTGCGCAGGTTCGTGGTCCAATCCCTCTGCCAACACGAAAAGAACGCTTTACCGTACTGATTTCTCCACACGTCAACAAAGACGCTCGTGACCAGTATGAAATCCGTACCCATAAGCGTCTTCTCGACATTATCGAGCCCACCGAAAAAACTGTAGACGCACTGATGAAACTGGATCTGGCAGCCGGTGTCGAAGTGCAGATCAGTCTCGGTTAATGAGGCCATGGGCTCTCCATCAAAGTGTGCACACTTTTGTGTAACAGCTCTGAAGTGAGCGGCCATAGTGGGTAATAGCCCCGTACACGAGAGAGGTTGAAATGACTATTGGATTAGTCGGCAAGAAACGCGGTATGACCCGTGTTTTCACCGAAGACGGTGTTTCCATACCGGTTACCGTAATTGAGGTAGATCCAAACCGCGTTACCCAGGTGAAAACCCTGGAAACCGACGGATATACTGCAATTCAGGTAACTTCCGGAAGCAAGAAAAGCAGCCGTCTGAGCAAGCCGGAAGCTGGCCACTTCGCCAAAGCAGGCGTTGAAGCTGGTTCTGGTCTCTGGGAATTCCGTATCGACGCTGACGCTGAATACCAAGCGGGCGACGTTATCGGTGTAGACCTGTTTGAGCAAGGTCAGAAAGTAGACGTTACCGGTCAGTCCAAGGGTAAGGGCTTCCAGGGTGCTATCAAGCGCTGGAACTTCCGTATGCAGGACGCTACCCACGGTAACTCTCTGTCTCACCGTGCACCTGGCTCTATCGGCCAGTGTCAGACTCCTGGTCGTGTCTTCAAAGGCAAGAAAATGGCTGGACATATGGGCGCTGAAAACGTGACCGTACAGTCCCTGGAACTCGTTCGCGTTGATAGCGAGCGTAACCTGCTGCTGGTCAAAGGCGCAGTACCTGGTGCAACCGGTGCTGACGTTATTGTTCGTCCAGCAGTTAAAGCACGTGCTCACGCCTGAGGGGATTAGACGATGGAACTGAAGGTAAACGGTGCAGATGCCGTTCAGGTCTCAGACGTGACTTTTGGCACTGAATTCAACGAAACCCTGGTTCACCAGGCGGTTGTTGCATTCATGGCCGGTGCGCGTCAAGGCACCAGAGCTCAGAAAAACCGCAGCGACGTAAGTGGCGGTGGTCGTAAGCCCTGGCGTCAGAAAGGTTCCGGTCGTGCACGCGCCGGTACTATCCGCAGCCCACTGTGGCGCGGGGGCGGCAAGACATTTGCTGCCAAACCACAGAATCACGCTCAAAAGCTGAACAAGAAGATGTATCGCGCAGCGCTGCGTTCCATCTTGTCCGAGCTGGTTCGTCAAGAGCGTCTTATTGTGGTTGAACAGTTCGCTGTTGAATCACCAAAGACCAAACTGGTTGTAGCCAAGCTGAATGAACTGAACGCTAACGGCGCGTTGATCGTTGCTGATGAAGTGGATCAGAACATTTATCTGGCCGCTCGCAACATTCCTCATGTGGATGTTCGTGACGTTCAGGGTATTGATCCGGTTAGCCTGGTTGCTCACGAGAAAGTCGTGATGACCGTGTCTGCCATCAAGAAGTTCGAGGAGATGCTGGGATGAACCAGGAACGTATTTTTAAAGTTCTGCTTGGTCCGCACATTTCCGAGAAGACCACTGTCGTTGCTGAAGAGCACAATCAGTACGTCTTCAAGGTAGCCAGGGACGCAACCAAGCTCGAAATCAAAAAAGCTGTTGAGCAGCTGTTTGACGTCAGCGTTAAAGCTGTCAGGACTGCCGTTGTTAAGGGCAAGACCAAGCGTACTCGTTTCGGTATGGGCCAGCGCTCAGACTGGAAAAAGGCGTACGTCAGCCTGGAGCAAGGTCAGGAAATTGACTTCGCGGACGCGGAATAAGGAGCTAGAGAATGGCAGTAATCAAATGCAAGCCGACTTCTCCAGGTCGCCGCTTCGTTGTCAAGGTAGTTAACCCTGACCTCCACAAGGGCCGCCCATACGCGCCTCTGGTGGAAAAGAAAGGCAAAACTGGTGGTCGCAACAATGCTGGTCGTATCACTACCCGTCATCGCGGGGGTGGTCACAAGCAGCACTACCGTATCGTAGACTTTCGTCGCAACAAGGACGGCATTCCAGCTGTTGTTGAGCGTCTGGAATACGATCCAAACCGTACTGCGCACATCGCCCTGTTGAAATACATGGATGGTGAGCGTCGTTACATTATCGCACCTAAAGGTGTGAAAGCCGGTGATGAGCTGTTCTCCGGTGTCGATGCCCCGATCAAAGCTGGTAATACTCTGCCTCTGCGCAATATTCCACAGGGTTCCATCGTACACTGTGTAGAAATGAAGCCTGGTAAAGGTGCTCAGATGATTCGCAGTGCTGGTGCTTCTGCCCAGCTGGTCGCTCGTGACGGTGCTTACGTTACCCTGCGTCTGCGTTCCGGTGAAATGCGTAAAGTATTGGCTGACTGTCGCGCCACTCTGGGCGAAGTCTCTAACAGTGAGCACAACCTGCGCTCTCTGGGTAAAGCGGGTGCTAAGCGCTGGCGTGGTGTGCGTCCGACCGTTCGTGGTGTTGCCATGAACCCGGTAGATCACCCACATGGTGGTGGTGAAGGTCGTACTTCCGGTGGTCGTCATCCTGTGACGCCATGGGGTATTCCGACCAAGGGTCGCAAGACTCGTTCCAACAAGCGTACGGACAAAATGATCGTACGTCGTCGCAGCGCGAAGTAAGCCTAGAGAGAGGATACGATAGTGCCACGTTCATTGAAAAAAGGCCCATTTATCGACCTTCACCTGCTGAAGAAAGTCGAAGAAGCGGCTGAAAGCGGCAACAAGCGTCCGATCAAGACCTGGTCTCGCCGCTCCATGATTATCCCAACCATGGTTGGTCTGACTCTGGCTGTGCACAACGGTCGTCAGCACGTTCCTGTCTTCGTTACCGAAGATATGGTTGGCCACAAGCTGGGTGAGTTTGCTGCAACCCGTACTTATCGCGGTCACGCAGCAGACAAGAAGGCCAAGAAGCGCTAAGAGGGTATAGAAATGAAAGAAGTTGCTGCTATGCATAAAGGCGCTCGCATTTCTGCCCAGAAAGCGCGTCTGGTCGCTGACCAGATCCGCGGCAAGGCAGTTGGCGAAGCCCTGGATCTCCTGAGCTACAGCCCGAAAAAAGCTGCGGTTCTGGTTAAGAAAGTGCTTGAGTCTGCTATTGCAAACGCTGAGCACAATGACGGCATGGACATCGATGAGCTGAAAGTCTCTACTGTCTTCGTTGACGAAGGCATGACTATGAAGCGCATTCGCCCACGTGCCAAGGGTCGTGCTGATCGCATTCTGAAGCGGTCTTGCCATATTACGGTTAAGGTTGCAGAGGTCTAAGGAGCGGTCAGATGGGTCAGAAAGTACATCCTAATGGAATTCGCCTGGGCATTGTTAAGCCCCACCGTTCAGTCTGGTTTGCAGATGGCAGCGATTACGCTGACAAACTGAATGCTGACCTGGCGGTGCGCAGTTTCATTGAAGAGAAGCTGAAAAACGCTTCTGTAAGCCATGTTGAAATCCAGCGTCCAGCGCAAAGCGCCCGTGTAACCATTCACACTGCCCGTCCGGGTATCGTGATTGGCAAGAAGGGTGAAGACGTTGAGAAGCTGCGTCAGGCGGTGTCCAAAATGATGGGCGTGCCTGTGCACATCAACATTGAAGAAATCCGCAAGCCTGAACTGAACGCCATGCTGGTCGCTCAGAGTATCGCTGGCCAGCTGGAGCGTCGTGTGATGTTCCGTCGTGCCATGAAGCGCTCTGTCCAGAACGCCATGCGTCTGGGTGCCAAGGGTATCAAGGTTCAACTGAGTGGCCGTCTTGGCGGTGCTGAAATCGCGCGTACTGAATGGTACCGCGAAGGTCGTGTGCCACTGCACACCCTGCGTGCTGACATCGATTATGCACATTATGAAGCACTGACCACTTACGGTATTCTGGGTGTCAAGGTCTGGATCTTTAAGGGTGAGGTTATCGGTGGCATGGCGCCTGCTGTTGAGCCTTCCAAAGATAAAGAGCAGCCAGCTCGTCGCCCTAAGAAGCGTCAGGCTAAGAGTTAAGGAGCGCGGAAATGTTACAGCCTAAGCGTACGAAATTTCGTAAGCAGCAAAAAGGCCGCAATCGTGGTCTGGCACTCCGCGGCTCCAAGGTTAGCTTCGGCGAATACGCATTGAAAGCAATCGGTCGTGGACGTATAACAGCTCGCCAGATTGAGGCGGCTCGTCGTGCCATGACCCGTCACATTAAACGTGGCGGTAAAATCTGGATCCGCGTCTTCCCTGACAAGCCGATCACCGGTAAGCCTCTTGAGGTGCGTCAGGGTAAAGGTAAGGGTAACGTGGAATACTGGGTGTGCCAGATTCAACCAGGCCGCGTTCTCTATGAGATGGAAGGTGTGTCCGAAGAGCTGGCTCGTGAAGCCTTTGCTCTTGCAGCAGCCAAGCTGCCGCTGGAAACTGCCTTCGTTAAGCGGAGCGTAATGTGATGAAAGCTGCTGAACTGCGTGAAAAGTCTGTAGAGGAGCTCAATACTGAGCTGCTCTCTCTGCTGCGGGATCAGTTTAACTTCCGTATGCAGAAAGCTACTGGCCAGCTGGGTCAGAGCCATCTGCTGAAGCAGGTTAAGCGCGACATCGCTCGTGTGAAAACCATCCTGAACCAAAAGGCAGGAGCATAAGATGGCTGAAGAACTGGTTGGTCAAAAAAAGATCCGTACACTGTCCGGTAAGGTCGTGAGCGACAAGATGGATAAAACCATCACTGTTCTCATCGAGCGCCGGGTAAAACATCCGCTTCTGGGTAAAATCGTGAAGCGGTCCACCAAGTTGCACGCTCATGATGAAAACAACGACTGCCGTATGGGCGACGTTGTTACCATCAAAGAGACGCGTCCTCTGTCAAAGAGCAAGACGTTTACGCTTGTATCCATTGACGAGCGTGCTACTCAGATCTAAGGCTACGGTGCTTTGGGCTTGAGTGACTAATGGCCGTTCCGACAGGCTCTTAAAAGTTCTGTCGGAATGGTTGTTTTTGTGAAAGCCGGCGAGTACCCGTCTGCAGTTTGGGCTTGGAGAATAAGCAATGATCCAGACAGAAAGTCAACTCGAAGTCGCTGATAACAGCGGCGCCCGTCGAGTTCAGTGTATCAAGGTGCTGGGTGGATCCCACCGCCGCTACGCTGGCATTGGCGACATCATCAAAGTATCCGTGAAGGAAGCGATTCCCCGCGGTAAGGTCAAAAAAGGCCAGGTGATGAACGCTGTTGTCGTGCGTACCAAAAAAGGTGTTCGTCGTCCAGACGGTTCCCTGATCAAATTCGATGGCAATGCAGCTGTTCTTCTGAACGCCAACCTGCAGCCAATCGGTACCCGTATCTTTGGACCAGTGACTCGTGAGCTGCGCGGTGAGCAGTTCATGAAGATCATCTCACTGGCCCCAGAAGTACTGTAACGGGAGCAGGTAATGAAAAAGATCCGTCGTGATGACGAAGTCATCGTAATTGCCGGCAAGGACAAGGGTAAGCGCGGTAAAGTGCAAACCGTTCGTGCTGACGGCAAGCTGGTTGTTTCTGGCATCAATATGATCAAGAAACATCAGAAACCTAACCCGATGCTGGGCACTCCTGGTGGAATCGTAGAAAAAGAAGCGGCTATCGAAGCTTCTAACGTTGCGATTCTGAACCCTGAAACCAACAAGGCTGATCGTGTTGGCTTTGCTATCGAAGATGGCAAAAAGCAGCGCGTATTCAAGTCTGACGGCAAGCCTGTTGACGCGTAAGGGGAGAGTGATGGCAAATTTTAAAACCAAATATCGTGAAGAAATTCTGCCCATGCTCAAAGAAGAGCTGGGTGTGAAAAACGTTCATGAAGTGCCACGCATCACCAAAATTACCCTGAACATGGGTGTTGGTGAAGCGATTGGTGACAAGAAAGTCATCGAGCATGCGGTTGCTGACCTGGAAAAAATCGCCGGTCAGAAAGCTGTCGTGACCAAGGCCCGCAAATCCGTTGCTGGCTTTAAAGTCCGTGAAGGCTGGCCAATCGGTGTTAAGGTGACTCTGCGTCGTGAGCGCATGTATGAGTTCCTGGAGCGTCTGGTTGACATCGCTCTGCCACGTGTCCGTGACTTCCGTGGTCTGAGCCCCAAGTCTTTCGACGGCCGTGGTAACTACAGCATGGGTGTTAAAGAGCAGATCATCTTCCCTGAAGTTGATTACGACAAAATCGACACTCTGCGCGGTCTGGACATCACTCTGACCACTACCGCCAAGAATGACGAAGAAGGCCGTGCTCTGCTGAAGGCTTTCAACTTCCCATTCCGTAACTGATACAGGTACGAGTTTTATGGCAAAAGTATCCATGAAGCAGCGGGAACTGAAGCGTCAGCGCACCGTTGCCAAGTATGCTGAAAAGCGTGCACAGCTGAAAGCTGTGATTAACAATCCTAACAGCACTGAAGATGAGCGTTGGGATGCCCTGGTAGCTCTGCAGAAGCAGCCTCGCAATGCCAGCAAGGCGCGTCTGCGTAACCGCTGCCGCATCACTGGCCGTCCACACGGCGTACTGCGCAAATTCGGCCTGAGCCGTATCAAGCTGCGTGAAGCAGCGATGCGTGGTGATGTTCCAGGTCTGGTTAAAGCCAGCTGGTAAGCGCATTTCATCTTCGGGAGATATAGATAATGAGTATGCAGGACCCGTTAGCAGATATGCTAACTCGTATCCGTAATGCCCAGATGGCAGAGCACGCCTCTGTCACCATGCCGTCCTCCAAAATCAAGGTTGCTGTAGCCCGGGTTTTGAAAGACGAAGGTTTCATCGCTGACTACAAAGTCGCTGGCGAAGCCAAGGCTGAACTGGCCATCGAACTGAAGTATTTCGAAGGCAAGCCAGTTATTGAAAGCCTGAAGCGTACCAGCCGTCCTGGCCTGCGTTCTTACGCTGGCAAGGAAGCGCTGCCTAAAGTGAACGGCGGTCTGGGTATCGCTATCGTTTCCACCAACAAAGGTGTTATGACCGATCGTGCTGCCCGTGCAGCCGGTGTTGGTGGCGAAATTCTCTGCACTGTGTTCTAAGGGAGGGGTATTATGTCTCGAGTAGCCAAAAGCCCTGTTGCTGTCCCTGCTGGTGTAGAGATCAAGCGCAATGGCCAGATCCTGGTGATCAAAGGTTCCAAGGGTCAACTGGAACTTGTTGTTCACAACAATGTCGAAGTTGGACAGGAAGAAAACGTTCTGACGTTTGCTCCACGTGATGGTGCCAAGCACTCCCGTGCTCTGGCCGGCACTACCCGTGCCCTGGTTAACAACATGGTAACCGGCGTAACCGCTGGCTTCGAGAAGAAGCTGCAGCTGGTTGGTGTTGGTTATCGTGCAGCGGCCAAAGGTAATAGCCTGACTTTGAACCTGGGCTTCTCCCATCCGGTTGAATACGAACTGCCACAAGGCGTGACTTGTGAAACTCCGACCCAGACTGAAATTCTGGTTCGCGGTATCGACAAGCAGCTGGTTGGACAGGTTGCTGCGGAAATTCGTGAATTCCGTCGTCCTGAGCCTTATAAAGGCAAGGGTGTTCGCTATGCTGACGAACGCGTTCGTCGCAAAGAAGCCAAGAAAAAGTAAGGTAGGGTGAGATCATGATGGACAAGAAATCTTCTCGCCTGCGTCGTGCCCTTCGTGCAAGGGTTAAGATGCGTGAGCTGGGTGCCATTCGTCTGAGCATCCATCGTACGCCTCGCCACATCTATGCGCAGGTTATCGCCGCTGACGGCGACAAAGTGCTGGCATCTGCCTCCACTGTTGAAAAAGAACTGCGTGGCGACGCTACCGGTAACGTAGAAGCGGCCAAGAAAGTTGGTGCCCTGGTTGCTGAGCGTGCCAAGGCAGCGGGTGTGACCAAGGTGGCGTTTGACCGCTCTGGTTTCAAATATCACGGTCGTGTCAAGGCGCTTGCCGATGCAGCCCGTGAAGGCGGACTGGAATTCTAAGGGTAGAACGTCATGGCAAGAGAAAGAGATGAGCGTAAGCCTAACAACGACGAAGGCTTGATTGAGAAGCTGGTACAGGTTAACCGTGTCGCCAAAGTGGTGAAAGGTGGCCGTATCTTTGGCTTCACAGCGCTGACAGTCGTTGGTGATGGCAAGGGTAAGGTTGGTTTTGGTCGCGGTAAAGCCCGTGAAGTGCCAATCGCTATCCAGAAAGCTATGGAAGCTGCCCGTCGCAACATGATTCATGTTGACCTGAACGGTGACACCCTGCAGTACCCGGTTAAAGCCCGTCACGGTGCTTCCAAGGTTTACATGCAGCCAGCATCTGCTGGTACCGGTGTTATCGCCGGTGGTGCAATGCGTGCCGTTCTTGAAGTGGCTGGCGTACACAACGTACTGGCCAAGTGCTACGGTTCTACCAATCCGGTGAACGTGGTTCGTGCTACTTTTAACGGTCTGCGCGACATGCGTTCTCCTGAAGGCGTTGCTGCCAAGCGTGGCAAGTCTGTTGAGGATATCCTGGGGTAAGTCATGGCTGAGAAGATGATCAAAGTGACGCTCGTGAAGAGCACTAACGGTCGCCTCGAAAGCCACAAGGCTTGCGTACGGGGTCTGGGCCTGCGTCGTATCAACCACACTGTTGAAGTGGAAGACACTCCTTCAGTTCGTGGCATGATCAACAAGGTATCCTACCTTGTCCGGGTAGAAGGAGAATAACATGCGTTTGAATACTCTGAGCCCGGCTGAAGGTAGCCGCAAAGAGGGTAAGCGCGTAGGTCGTGGCATTGGCTCCGGCCTGGGCAAGACCTGTGGCCGTGGCCACAAGGGTCAGAAGTCCCGTTCCGGTGGTTCTGTCAAGCCAGGTTTCGAAGGCGGTCAGCAGCCACTGCAGCGTCGTCTGCCAAAGTTTGGCTTTACTTCACGCAAAGCGCGTTTTACTGCTGAGATTCGTCTGCACGAACTGAACAAGGTTGAAGCAGACGTGATCGATCTGGCAGCGCTGAAAGCAGCTGACCTGGTCAGCGGTAGCATCCAGCGCGCCAAAGTGGTACTGTCTGGCGAATTGGCTAAAGCAGTCACCATCAAAGGTCTGGCTGTTACCAAAGGCGCCCGTGCTGCGATTGAAGCTGCCGGTGGTAAGATCGAGGACTAAATGGCTAAGACATTACCTGTTGGGAATCAAAGCGGCTTAAACGAGCTGTGGTCTCGCGTTAAGTTCGTGTTTCTGGCGATCCTGGTTTACAGGATCGGTGCGCACATCCCTGTGCCGGGCATCAACCCTGATGCGCTGGCTCGGATGTTTCAACAAAATGAAGGCACCATTCTGGGTCTGTTCAACATGTTCTCTGGCGGTGCGCTGGAGAGAATGTCGGTACTGGCCCTGGGTATCATGCCTTATATTTCGGCGTCCATTATCGTTCAGTTGATGAGCGTGGTGAGCCCGCAGTTGGAGCAGCTCAAGAAGGAAGGTGAGTCCGGACGTCGCAAGATCAGCCAGTACACCCGCTACCTGACCGTTGCCCTGGCCCTGGTCCAGGGTACTGGCATGACTGTCGGTCTGGCCAATCAGGGTGTTGCCTTCAGCACTGACCTCAGCTTCTATATTGTCGCTGTTGTCACGTTCGTCACCGGTGCCGTCTTTATGATGTGGCTGGGCGAACAGGTGACTGAACGGGGAATCGGCAATGGTATTTCGATTCTCATTTTTGCAGGTATTGTCGCTGGTCTTCCAAGTGCGATTGTGCGGTCTTTCGAGTCCGCACGTCAGGGTGATATCAACATCCTGATGTTGCTCGCCGTTGCCCTTCTGGCAATTGCGATCATCGCATTTGTAGTCTTTATCGAACGGGGTCAGCGCCGGATAACCGTAAACTATGCCAAGCGTCAACAAGGGCGCAAGGTGTTTGCGGCCCAGAGCAGCCATCTGCCATTGAAGGTGAATATGGCCGGCGTTATTCCAGCTATTTTCGCTTCCAGCCTGCTGCTGTTCCCTGCGTCCATCGCGCAGTGGTTCGGCCAGGGTGAAGGCATGGGATGGCTGCAGGACATCGCTCTGGCGCTGGGTCCGGGTCAGCCACTGAACATCATACTGTTCTCGGCAGGCATCATCTTCTTCTGCTTCTTCTACACTGCCCTGGTCTTTAATCCAAAAGACGTGGCAGATAACCTGAAGAAGTCGGGTGCATTCATCCCCGGTATTCGTCCGGGCGAGCAGTCTGCACGTTATATTGATGGTGTCCTGACTCGCCTGACCATGTTCGGTGCTCTCTATATGACAGCAGTGTGTCTGTTGCCTCAGTTCCTGGTCGTGTCGGCTAACGTGCCGTTCTATCTGGGAGGCACCAGCCTGTTGATCGTGGTGGTCGTGGTGATGGACACCATGGCTCAGGTGCAGTCGCATCTCATGTCGCATCAGTATGAGTCGCTGCTGAAGAAATCCAATCTTAAGGGCTATGGCTCTGGCGGTCTGATCCGCTAAGCCACTCTCATTGAGAATAGTTCTGCAACGGTTGTGGAGTTAGTTATGAAAGTACGCGCGTCGGTTAAAAAAATCTGCCGCAACTGCAAGATCATCAAGCGTAAGGGTAATGTACGTGTGATCTGTCAGGAGCCGCGTCACAAACAGCGTCAGGGCTAATAATTGTCGGGAATCTACGGATTCTCGCGATAGCAGGACTCTGGTCTAATGTGACCTCAGGCAAAGCCAACCGCTCATGAAATTGTTCATGAGCGGTTGTGTTTTATCGAAAGGGGGATTACAATTTCCGCCTTTCGACCTGTTGGAAATGCCTTTTGCTGCGTGAGTGTTTTAGCCTTGCTTGATCGCTCCCAGGTGTTTTCTTCAGGATGAAAGCAGCCATTTCTGAAACAAAGGTTCTTTCCGGCGTTTCAATATGGTGACGTGTTTCAGTTTAATTTGGTTTTGCTGAGCAATCAGGAATGATCAACTGAATAGCTGTTACACGGTTAAATGTAATAACGGAGACGATTGAATGGCCCGTATTGCTGGCGTCAACATTCCAGATAACAAACATGCCGTTATCTCGTTGACCTACATTTTTGGTATCGGTAAGACTTCAGCTCAGCAGCTGTGTGCTGCCACTGGTGTTAACCCGTCTGCCAAAGTATCTGAATTGAGCGAAGATCAGCTGGAATCCCTGCGTACTGAAGTTGCAAAACTCAACGTAGAAGGTGACCTGCGTCGCGAAATCAGCATGAACATCAAGCGCCTGATGGACCTGGGTTGCTACCGTGGCCTTCGCCACCGTCGCAGTCTGCCGGTTCGTGGTCAGCGCTCAAAGACCAATGCCCGTACTCGTAAGGGTCCGCGCAAACCGATTCGTAAATAAGATCGTTTCATTTCTCTGAAGAAACGCTTTGCATAGACCTTTTCTTTTAAAGGCTTTTCTTTACAGGGAATAACGAACTTTTAAATACAGGATTTGTTCTGATATGGCAAAGCCAGGTACTCGTACACGTAAGAAAGTTAAAAAGTCGGTTGTGGATGGCATCGCCCATATTCACGCCTCTTTTAACAACACTATCGTGACAATTACCGACCGCCAGGGTAATGCACTCTCCTGGGCAACTGCAGGTGGCTCCGGCTTCCGTGGTTCCCGTAAGAGCACGCCATTTGCTGCACAGGTTGCAGCTGAGCGTGCCGGACGTGCCGCCGCTGAGTTCGGTCTGAAGAATTTGGACGTGAATGTTAAAGGGCCTGGTCCAGGCCGTGAATCCGCTGTACGCGCGCTCAACGCTTGTGGTTTCAAGATCAATAACATCACTGATGTTACCCCGATCCCACACAATGGTTGTCGTCCGCCCAAGAAGCGTCGTGTATAAGCAGGAGACCGGTAAATGGCTAGATATATAGGTCCTAAGTGCAAACTGTCTCGTCGTGAAGGCACTGATCTCTTCCTGAAGAGTGGTGTTCGTGCGCTCGAGTCAAAGTGCAAGGCAGAAAATGCTCCTGGCCAGCATGGCCAGCGTCGTGGTCGTCTTTCCGACTACGGTGTTCAGCTTCGTGAGAAGCAGAAAGTTCGTCGTATCTACGGTGTACTGGAAAAGCAGTTCCGTAACTACTACAAGGAAGCTGACCGTCTGAAGGGTGCAACCGGTTCAAACCTGTTGCAACTTCTGGAGTCTCGCCTTGATAATGTGGTTTACCGCATGGGATTCGGTTCTACCCGTGCAGAAGCACGCCAGCTGGTCAGCCACAAAGCTGTCATGGTTAATGGCAAGACTGTAAACATCCCGTCTTATCAGGTTAAGCCTGGTGACGTTGTTGCTATCCGTGAAAAGGCAAAGAACCAGCTGCGCATCAATGCAGCGCTTGAACTTGCTGCCCAGCGTGGTTTCTCCATCTGGGTAGAAGTGGACGCCAGCAAAAAAGAAGGTGTCTTCAAGACGCTGCCCGAGCGGAGTGATCTGGCGGCCGACATCAACGAGAGCTTGATCGTCGAGCTGTACTCCAAGTAAGGGATAGACAGTTAGGTGGGGTGTAACATCCATGCAGAATTCGGTTACTGAATTTCTAACTCCTCGACACATTGATGTCGAGGAAATCAGTCTGACACAGGCAAAGGTCACCCTGGAGCCGCTGGAACGTGGTTTTGGGCATACCTTAGGCAATGCCCTGCGTCGCATTCTTCTTTCCTCTATGCCCGGTTGTGCCGTGACTGAGGTAGAGATTGATGGCGTGCAGCATGAATACAGTGCTATTGAAGGTGTTCAGGAAGACGTTATTGAAATCCTGCTCAACCTCAAAGGCCTGGCTATTCGCATGACTGGCCGTGACAGCGTTACTCTGACTCTGAGCAAAAAAGGCGAGGGTGTCGTCACTGCTGCTGACATCCAGCTGGACCACGATGTTGAAATCGTGAATCCTGATCATGTTATTGCCCACATGAATAACAAGGGCAATCTCAACATGAAGCTGAAGGTTGCTCGTGGTCGTGGGTATGAATCAGCCGACAGCCGTCGTCAGGATGAAGAGGAAACTCGCGCTATCGGCCGTCTGCAGCTGGATGCCACCTATAGCCCTGTATACCGTGTTTCCTATGTCGTAGAAAGTGCTCGTGTAGAACAGCGTACTGACCTCGACAAGCTGGTTATCGATCTGGAAACCAATGGTACTCTGGATCCTGATGAAGCCATCCGTCGTGCTGCTACTATTCTGCAGCAGCAGCTGGCGGTATTCGTGGATCTGGAAGGTGAGTCCGAGCCAGAGCCTGTGAAGGAAGAAGACGAGGTTGATCCGATTCTTCTTCGTCCGGTTGATGATCTCGAACTGACCGTACGTAGTGCTAACTGCCTGAAGGCAGAGAACATCTACTACATTGGTGACCTGATCCAGCGCACTGAAGTTGAGTTGCTCAAGACCCCGAACCTGGGTAAGAAGTCCCTGACTGAAATCAAGGACGTTCTGGCCTCCCGTGGTCTGAGCTTGGGTATGCGTCTTGATAACTGGCCACCTGCCAGTTTGAAGAGCGACGATAAGGTTTCTGCTTAATTGCAGCCAGGAGCCGCCACTGTTGCAGAAACAGAAGCGGTTCCTGGTAAGAAGAGGAAGTTTGTGCCATGCGTCATCGTAAGAGTGGCCGCAAGCTTAACCGGAACAGTTCTCATCGCAAAGCGATGTTCAAGAATATGGCTGCTTCCCTGGTTGAGCACGAAGTAATCAAGACAACACTGCCAAAAGCGAAAGAGCTGCGCCGTGTTGCTGAACCGCTGATCACCCTGGCTAAGGAAGACAGCGTTGCTAACCGTCGGCTGGCGTTCGATCGTCTCCGTAACAAGGCTGCGGTAGGCAAACTGTTCACTGATCTGGGTCCGCGTTTCAAAGAGCGTCCAGGCGGTTACATCCGTATCATCAAGTGCGGATTCCGTCATGGTGACAACGCGCCTATGGCTTATGTCGAGTTGCTGGACCGTCCTGCTGTTGCAGCAGTAGAGTCCGCTGACGAAGAATAAGTCAGAAAAAAGCCGGGTTATCCCGGCTTTTTTGTTTTCACCCTGCCATGAAGTTCTTTTACTGTTTCTCTGTGTGTCCTTAGCATCTTGCCCTTCATAATCAGTTAACCAACTGTCATCGAATATTTTCTATCCATTGGCCATTCTACTTCAGAAGATGAGTCGGGATGTTATAAACGCTAACCAACTGGTTAGTGATTTATATGAAAACAAATGGAAAATAAGGAGTATCTCGAATCTCTTTATGGAGCTTTGATTTGACTTTCTGTCAGGTTAATTAACAACGATAAAGAACTAATTAAACTTTTAATGATCAAATCTTCATAATCAAATTTTTAATTGCAGGAATGAGTTATGCATTACCCTCCATCCATTGCAACCAAGCCACCACTGCATCAGATGGACTCAGTCCGTGGCAAACAACGCAATGCCCCTGAGATTAAGTTCATTCGGCAATTGTCCCCCCGGGAAGCCAGAATGGCTGAAGAATTATATGGTCAGCTTAAAGCACATCATCACAGCAGTTCAGATCGCTCCTGTCATTGTTTAGTGAAGTCCGGTTATTTTGATCGACTGGTTGGCTTTAAAAGGGCTGGGGAGAAACCTTTCATTATCCAGGTTCACGATATAACCAATCCATATATAGGCAAAGGTGCTTTTGGAGAAGTCTATGAAAGTAGTCTTTTGGTCCGAAAGTCAGAGAAATGTTGGGGAGTTCCTCAAGGGCAGCAATATAACAGAATTATGAAGATCCAGAAAAACACTGAAGTTGCCAGGAGTGAAATGGACTTTCATTCGGTTCAGCCCGGATCGTTAGGTGCTGGAAAATTTAATGGTGACCAATATCTGGATCAACTACGCATTCCCGGAGAATGTTTGCAGAAGTATTTTGAAGATAAAAAATGGCCACTGAAAGACAGGTTTGACTGTGCTGTGGCTATGTTGATTTGTGCCAAGACTTTCGTGGCTGGGGGGTTAGTTCATCCCGATCTTAAACCGTCCAACATGATGTATGATGTAGTTAATAAAGAGATTTTTTTTATTGACAATGCCCATGTATTCGATCTTGAAAATCCATCAGCGCCCAAGCCCCAGAATCTAGTGGGGACACCGTTGTTTATTGAGCCTGACCAATACCGGAAATCAGAAATTACAGATAAGTCGATGGTGTTTTCCCTTGGAATTATTTTGTTGAATCTGTTTTCTGATAAACCTGATCGATATAAAGTTGCCGAGTCTCGGGTTTCTCAGGGCAAGGACTTAAAGCTAAATCTGGCGGAATTTCTTCCAAAACTCAGGATAGACAGTAATGATTTCGTCAAGCAGCTGTCCGGTTTCTTAACTCAGATGGTTTCTACAAGCAGCGCCTCTCGTCCCGACTTAGACGAGTGCCTGGGGAAAATGACCGCTTTTTCCAGTGGATACAAAATCATTGAAGAAGCTGCTAGTGAATTGAAGTTAGCCAAAAGTAGCGTTGAAAATTTGAAATATGAACTAACGATGTTAAAACAAAGCCAAAGGTTAGCTAAAAGAAGTGGGATAACAGAAGAGGAATTTAAACAACTAAAAGAAGAGGGAGCAGCAAAAGAATATAAAATGAATATGAAGTTGCAAGTGCAGCAGATTGCAATCGAAAAGATGGAAGAAGAGCAGAAGCAAAAATTGGAAAAGTTAATGCAGGTACAACAGCTGAAGTTGGAAAAACAGAAGCAAGAAACCGAATCGCTGGAAAAACAAACTGCTTATTATAAAGCTGCGGCAGAACGTGCGCAAAGTGATGTCGAGCAGACATCTCGTATACTGGCAGCGCAGAGAGCAGAAGTAGAAGAGATGGAAGGAGCCCTTTTTAGTCAAGAAAAAGAATTGAGGAGGTTGACAGAAAAGGTTGCCAAGGCAGAGGAGCAGAATCGGGAGGCGGATACAGCGCATAACGAGGCGGTGGCAGCGCGTATAGAGGCTGAGCAGGCGCTCACAGAGGCACAAAATAGAAATTCTCAATATGAACAAAAGCTGACAATAGCGAAAAATGATCAAAAGCGTGCAACGTCTAAATTGGAAGAATTTGAAGTCAATGAGAAAAAACTACTGGCTGAGAAAGCTTCTGAAGAGACGAAAGTAAAGGAACTTTCGAGTAAGCTGTCTAAAAATCTAAAGGCACCTTTGGATAGGTTGAAAAAGGTAGCAAGTAATCGGGATGATATAGATAAAGCTGATTTTTGTAGGATATTGCCTGGTATTATAGAAGCCCTGCCATCCAAGTCTGAGCAGATCAGATTACTGGAAGAGATTGGAGTATTTATTCTTTGGAATATTGGAGCCACCTATACCCATAAGTCCAATTTAAGGCCTTTTTCCTTATTATATCCCCGTCGGCAGTCTGATTTCACGAAGACTCAACGAATGCATTTGGAGGCAGTTTCATCCCAGGCTAAAGCGCTGGCAGAAAAAATGTTAAAAGGTAATGAAGAAAGTAAGCGGCTGGCGTGCAATTTTTTAAGCAAAGGTTTTGTTACACGTGTTCAGGTCACAGATGCTTTAACAGCAGACAGTGGCTGGGCTGAATCACTGCTGGCCTCCACTACCGGAATTTCAAAATATCAATTTACGTCAGAAGATGTGGCAAAGTTTAAGAAATCTCACCTCTGTCATTATTTTCAAGATGGCAGGGAAGGTGACCCCGGTAAAAGCAAACAACTCGCAGCTTATATGGCGGATTTGGAAAACGTGGATGAAGTCAGTGCGGCAAGAAGTTTGCTGGCTATGCTTGCAGCTAAAGAACCTGTGGAAAATTTTACTGCTTTAGAGAATGAGTTTTTGTCTATTCTCACCAGACCGGACGCATATACCAGAGGGGCGCAGGACACTGTCACCTGGTTTGCTGAATATGTGTGTGAAAGTGTCGTTGGAGAGAAACTGATTCGTCAGGATATTGATTCGCCATCGGCAACCAAAATGAAGCATATTGCTTTGCTGCGATCTTCTTATGCTGAGGTTTTAAAGCCATTAATAGGGCAGAAACTGGATTCGCTGACCGTCCAAAAATTAGCGGAGAGTCGCCTGGTGAACTTTTCTCCCGTTCAATACCAGCATGAACTTCAAGGTTTTCAAAATGATCTGAAGTATAAAGTGACAGCACTTTTGGAGTCCGAGGAAAATATTGCAGTGTACAAGGATTACTTGCATAAAAAGTTCGCGGCAGATTTTTCTGTTTCATAGTGTCAGTTACCCGGCTCTGGCTGTGCTATTGCCACGTGCGCCAGCCTTTCGGGTTGAGTTTATCTCCCTGATTGGCACATTCTGAATGGAACCTAATAATAATTTTATGGTCAAACGGCGTTATTTATGAGTGCAGGGTATTATTCTGAAAGCTGCCGCATCAACCAGCGCCCACCCAAAGTCTGCTCGCTGGGTTGATCAACAAGCCAGTTCAAGCAGGCTTCCTTACCCTTCCATAAGTGCATTTTACGGTAAAAGTGTCTCAAACCTTAGTCCCCATAGAGTCACAGGCATCGCTCTGTATAACGGCAAGTGTGTTGAGGATGCTTTTTGGGAAAAAAAACCATTACAAGGACGTCAAGTCACTTCGGCTGATGTGCTTACAGCCTATGGAAATGATACATCCTCTATCAGAAGCGGCTTTTTCCTGCAAAAACTGTGCTTACAGAACATTTTGCATGGCAATAGAGTCGTTACCCCGATTCAGGTCATTGAAGAGTTCTCCCGACAGCCAGATCAAAATCATAAGTTCAAATTAGCGATAGCACGCTTCATGGCGGAATGTTGCCTGATGGGCCTGAACTTGAATGGTCATCCGGTCACTCCGGATTCGGTGGTCATGGCTTATCACGCCATCGGGGCAACACTGGAGCTGGCGCGCTTCAAGTCGGAGTGTTGCCTTAGGTATCTGCTGTTGAATGGCCGACAGGTTACACCGGATGAGGTGGTTAGGGATTACCCGGATAGTCCGGGAGGCAAACTGGGGATAGCCCGCTTTAAAACGGAATGTTGCCTGAAGTGCCTGCCGTTGAATGGTCGGCTGATCTCACCGGAGGAAGTGGTTAAGGATTACCCGGATAGTCCGGATGGCAGACTGGGTATAGCGCGCTTTATAGAAGAATGTTGTCTGAGGGGCTGGCTGCTGAATGGTCAGCAGGTGACACCGGATGAAGTGGTTAAGTATTTCCCGGATAGTCCGGTAGGCAAACTGGGTATAGTGCGCTTTAAAGCAGAATGTTGCCTGAACAGCCTGCCATTGCACGGCCAGCAGGTCACAGCGGATGAGGTGGTTAAGGAATATCAGGTGGTCGGGGCACCACTGTCGCTGGCACGCTTCAAAGCGGAATGTTGTCTGAGGAGCTTGCTATTGCATGGTCGGCAGGTGACACCGGAAACGGTGGTCAAGGATTATCAGGCCGCCGAAGCCCCGCTGGAGCTGGCACGCTTCAAAGCAGAATGTTGCCAGCGGGGGCTGCTGTTGAATGGCCAGCGGGTTACGCCGGATGCGGTGGTTAAGGATTATCAGGCCATTAACGCGACACTGCCGCTGGCACGCTTCAAAGCACAATGTTGCCTGCGGGGGCTGCCGTTGAATGGCCAACGGGTTCTACCGGATGCGGTGGCGAGGGATTATCGGGCCGTTAAAGCGACACTTGAGCTGGCGCACTTTAAGGAACAATGTTGCTTTAGAGGGAAGCTGTTGAATGGTCAGCAGGTTACACCGGATGAGGTGGTTAAGGAGTATCGGGCTGCCAGGGCAACACTGGGGCTTGCCCGTTTCAAAGCGGAATGTTGCCTGAGGGGTATGTTGCTGAATGGCAGACAGGTTACAACGGCTGCGGTGGTTAATGATTTTCCGGCAAGCCCGGAAGGCAAACTGGGCGCAGCGCGATTCAAAATGGAGTGTTGCCTGCGGGGCCTGGCGTTGAATGACCGACAGATCGAACCGGATATGGTGGTTAAGGATTTACCGAAGTGTTCGGACAGTAAACTGGCGATAGCGCACTTCAAAGCGCAGTGTTGCCTGAGGAGCATCTCACTGAATGGTCAGCAGGTCACACCGCATGAGGTGGTTAAGGGTTTTCAGGCAATCAGGGCAAAACTGGCGCTGGCATGTTTCAAAGCGGAATGTTGCCTGAAGGGCATGTTGCTCAATGGCCAGCAGGTCACAGCGGCTGAGGTGATCAAGGATTTTCCGGTGAGTCCGGAAGGCAAACTGGGGCTAGGGCGCTTCAAAGCGGAATGTTGCCTGAGGGGCTTGCCGTTAAAGGATCGGCCGGTGACACCGGATACGGTGGTTGAGGCGTTTCCGGACAGTCCGGAAGGCAAACTGGGGATTGTGCGTTTCAAAGCAGAATGCTGCTTCAGGGGCTTGTTGTTGAATGGTCAGCAGGTCAACCCGGATGAGGTGGCTAAAGACTATGTCCGTGGTGGTTGGCTGCTGGAAAGAGCTATTTTTTATTCCCAGCTGGCATTGAATGCAAGAATAGTGCATGGCTCCGATCTGGATAACCAGAGAGTATTGGCAGCGTTTAACACAGTGCCCGGGGATCATTCTTCAAGACAAACCAGGTTTCTGATTCAACGGCTGGAACAATTTCAGCCCTATGATGAAGCCAGCGAGGTTCAGGCTATTTTTCAAGAAGCCTGTCAAACCTTAAACAACTTATCGGTCAATGACGATGAGCAGCATCGAGTGCAATGTATCCTGAAATTCATGGCTTTGCAGCATGAGCTGCCAATGAATCATCAGAGCGTATCAGCACAACAGGTATTGCAATCCATCAATACACTGAGGCGCTCATTTCAGAATTTACGCCTGCATTTCTTCTTCCTGGCTCATTGCTACAGTAAGAGACTGCCTATTGATGGACGACAAATCCATAAGGATCAGGTGCTGGAGTGCCTTAATAGTTTCCCTGAAGGAAGTAAGCAGCGCCATGCGTTGGGCTGCTGGTTTGAACAATACAGCACCAAAGCCAGGATACTTGATCAGCGGCTGTTTCAACCGGTTATCCCCGTAAGTGATATTGACAACTCTGGCCGGGTAGCAAAACCGTTAGAGGTATCCAATGGCAATCTCGGCCAGGAAGACCTTTCCCCTCCTCAGGTTAGGGAGTTCAGGAATGCACCAGATAATGCATCGGTTGCTCAGGCATTATTTTCCACCCTTGTGGCTCAAACCCGGAAGCAATGGCCAAAAACAGGGGCACCGGGTTTCCCGGACAAGCAAGCTCAGCGGTTAGATGCGCTGACACTAAAAGCACTGGAAATTATTCAGGACATCAATCGCTCTTATGCCAATCCCCCCATTCTGATTACCGGTTCATACGCCCGTTTTTTGCAGAACCTCTGCCCGGCATTTAATGATATTGACATTATCTGTACGACAGAAAAATCGGCCACCATACTCTTTGAGAAGTTGCAGGCACTGAACACCGATGAGGATTCAGAAATCACACAAAACATTACCTTCAGGCCGGTCCCGGGCTGTCAGGCGATTAAATTGCCACAGGCCTGCAATATTGATCTTAGATACGGTGATTTGGGTATCAAAACGATGGGGCTGCAAGTCAGTGTGGACTCCAGAGTCATTGATACGAATGGAGCACGACTGGCCGTTCACGTTCCTGGTGTTGAAAGGCCGGTATGGTGTTTGTCGTTTACTGAAGAAACCCGATTATTGAACGATGCGCTGGCATACCTTGTTGATAACCTTGATCCGCTGACAAGAAAATTGCAAAGAGGGGTTGTATTTGACATACCTCGAACCCTTCTTTTTAACAAGCCCCAAAATGCCCATGAGCGCATTTATGGCTTGCTGATACGCTCACTGCTTACCCTGAATAAAGGTCGGCAGTTTATCGCCCTGCACTGTGAGGAAGAACCCGAAACATTAAACTGCCGGACTGACCGGCTTCAACAGGAACAACATCGCCTTCATGTACTGACTGGGAATCTTCAAATAAAATTGGCCAGCCATGTGTGCCGTGATGATTTTGAGCGCAGGGTTAACGGCTGGCTGGCGACAGCTCAGCTCGTCAATGATTACCAGGTCAAGAGGAAGGATTTTGTCAAAGAGCTGCTGACGATGATGAATCCTGAATA
>NZ_JBLYNS010000067.1:0-27075 GCF_049310205.1 Endozoicomonas sp. ALC013
CCCAAAGACAGCACCCCCGACAGCAAGCGCGGGGACGCACTTCACAATAGTTCGGCCAATAAGTTTACTCGTTTTTTGCAAAAAAATGACCACACGCTCCTGCAATGGGATATTTTTTATCTCTTTTATCTTGTTATCAGTTAATTGATTGGTACAGGCAGGGCATTTTTTTTGGTTGGAACTTTCCACCCATTTCCGCATGCATGATTTACCAAAAACATGTCCGCATGTCAGCTGGATGCTTTTGTATTTTTTTGAGTCACAACATATTGAGTCATAACATATTGCACATTCAAGACCCTTAGCACTATTCATATCAAAACCGAACCATAAAAGGATTTTTCGTAACTATTCAGCCCCAAGAAGCGGAAGATTGCCGTAATTCTCTACAGCTCTATAAATGGAGTGGAATATATTCTTTCCTTGCTTTTTCGCAGACGACACGTAGCTGCGGATCCGTGTAAACATGGAACCATCGTAATCATTCCTGAAGCAGCCTGAGATTTTCTGCTTCAGCTTTGCCATCCTGGCATCCCTTTCGCTGCCGTTGTTATCGAAAGGGATTGTGAAGTCCGTCATGAAACGCAGTGTCTCTTCCTTGTAATCAATGAGCCTCTTGAACAGGTTATAAGCCTTGGTTCTCTTTACCTTCTTTCGTCCCAGCTCTTGCCGCTGCCTCTCCATATAAGCGGCTTCTTTCGCCAGTGCGCGCTTGAGTATACGATCATAAATATCTTCTATGCGCTCTTGCAGAACAGACGGCATCTGTAGCATTCCAATAGTGTTAAACCCTTTACAATAATGCCAGCTGAGCCGCAGCAGTTTCATTAAGCGCAGAGCCAGCTGGTTGGCATCCCTGTCTACCACACCCTGAAGCTCGCGCAGATGATGGGCGTTGCACAATACGTGTACTGCCGCATAGGTAAAGTAGGGTTTCCAGTGGTCATGAACCAGCACGCCGGTAAACGTGAGCAATATACCCATGGCATCCATGCCTTCGCAGCCACGCTTTTGTGCAAGATGGTAGAGTGTCCACTGATCATCCCGCAGGATATGTAGCCACCAGAGGTCACCGTCCACCCTCATACCCGTTTCATCGGAGCCAGCAACAGGCGTCTCCTTTAGAGCATCCTTGATGACCTGTTCAGTAGAGGCGAGGTTTTCGTAAGTTGCTGCAACGAAGTTGGCAACACTGCCTGCACTGAGGCTCATGTTATGAACGGTATGAAAATATTCTGACACTCTCTTGTAAGGAATAAAGTGATACTGGTTCAGGTAGACGGCCATGGCCTTTGTTGACGGCCCATATTGTACGGCAGCGGTCACTCCCTTGGGAAAAGCTGCCTGATTATGGTGACCACAGGAACAAACCTTCACCTCTGCCCTGTGAGCGGTTACCTCGGGGCAACCGGGCTTTCCCCATTCAAACACCTGACGCTCAATATGCTTGAGTGGCTCAACATCAAGAAGGGAAGTATGGCAATCATGACATTCCAGAAGTGTGTGATAGACAACATAATCAGGATTATCAACTGACTTAAGGCAGTTACCTTTATGCCCCTTTTGACCACCGGCTTTATTATCGGACGATTGCCTCAGGCTTTTGGGAGTTGGAGACTCCTGCTGTGAATCGGAGTTTTTTCCATTAGTGGAATCATCTTGGGGACTGTCGCTTTTATTGGGTTTCTGATAGCCATCGGACGATGGAGGTTTACTGCTGTTCTGACTGTTTTTACTGACCATCCCCTCAAGCTCACGACACCGTTCTTCAAGGTAGGCAACCTTCATGCGTAGTTGTACAACTTCCTCTGCCAGGAGTTGGTCGCTTGAAGGTGTTGACGACGTTTCAGAACCCATGCTGGATATGAACCTGAGATTCATTGCATCTCAGGCTGGCAGATAATTCAGGAATTTCCAGAAAATTTTGAGGGGTGCTGAACAGTAACATTGCAGCTTTCTTCCATGACCATATATTTGTTCAGTCAGATAAGGCGGAAGATGCTTTGAAAGCACTGCATGAACTCTCGACAACTGATAATAGCAAAACATGCTTGTAACGAATCAGGATGAATTTACGTTGAATTTCTGGTGATATGTTAGCTCACTATGGAATACAACAGCGGTTACTTAAATCATCATCTCCTCCAGGGATTCAGATGTACCATTTTGGGATAATGCTCCTTCAGTAAAATTAATACAATCCTGAGTGGGGTTTTTGATAAAATATTCTGCTGAATGCAAAATATTCTTTTCATCATGATCCGCCAATCCTATTTCATTTAGTGTGGTTTTTAAAAAAGAATCAGGGTCAGCATCTTTTAAAAGTAAAGCATGATAATGGTCATCTTTAGGCTTTTCTTTTTTATGTAATCTTGGCAAATGACACTTTATATCTTTTTCACAAAGCAATTTTACATTATCAGATTTGTCCCAGAGGTTAGGATAATTTTCATCAGTATAAAAAGTAAAAACAAATCTATCTTTAATAGGTATTGAGTTGATGGTTATATAAGTTGTTGTATAAAACCCTTTGCTCTTTGGAAAATATGAAAACCCGAAATCAAATTTTCTGGCTAAATGTAATGAAAATACACCCGTCTTGTTTTCTGGTGATTCGATAAAATTGCTGTTTAATCGTAACTTCTCATTTTTAACTGGCAAAACCTCAGTTTCTGTCGTCATTTTAGCGGTTTTACTGGGCTTTAGAGGATTGCATGTAGAATTTGCTGGTCTTTTTTGAGCTGTTATGGTTAGACTTGAACCTGCTGATACCGATGGTTGCATTATAGTCCTCGAGGGCTATTAACAATTTATTAAAACTGTATTTTAGATTTGATATTAGAATAGAAATTCGCTTTTTAAACTAATAATTCTGAAAGCGTGCCTGACATAAAATTCAAGTGATCAATGGCCCGCTATTCAGAGGAGTGCAAAAGAGCCCGTCTCTCTTATTCAGTACAACTGATGGGCTCCTTCTCTCATTGACATCCAAACTCCGCTAAGGGTGAACGGAGATTGTACACATCAAACTCATTAATGAGATGTACCAGGAGTTGATGATTGATTAACCAAAAATCGACAATGCCGCCTGCAGAATAATCAGGTTAACAATATCAATAAAGAAGGCACCGACAATAGGCACAACCATAAACCCCTGGGGTGAAGGACCAAAGCGGTTAACGACGGAGCCCATGTTCATGACCGCTGTGGGTGTTGCGCCAAGACCAAAGCCGCAGTGACCGCTGGCAATAACGGCCGCATCGTAGTCTTTGCCCATCACCCGGAAGGTCACCACATAAGTAAATATTGCCAGCATAACGGACTGTGCCAGCAAGATGACCAGGATCGGGATGGCCAGATCGAGAATATTCCAGAGTTTTAAGCTCATCAGGGCCATGGCCAGAAACAGGGCCAGTGACACCGTGCCGAGAATATCGATGGTTTCTATATCCAGCTTTTTCACCCGGGTGACTTCCAGCGTGTTGGTGATGATAACGCCGATAAACAGGGCATAGACAAAATCGGGAATCATCAGCCATTTGATCTCAAAGTTGTTGACCCAGATTTCAAGGTACTTGGCACCGGTCACACAGATCAGAATCATAAACAGTGATTCAATCATCTTTTTTGAGGTGACATTGTCTTCCTCATTTTCGTTGTAGGTCACCAGCTCAGGAAACTGTTCATGGGTTCTGTTGGTGTTGCCGTATCTGGATTTCAGGCCATATTTATCCACCAGTCGCTGCGCCACCGGACTGCCAATAATGCCGCCCATGATCAGGCCGAAGGTGGCTGAAGCCATGGCAATCTCAAGTACATTGTGCATGCCGTATACTTGCTGGAAGGTTTGAGACCAGGCTGCACCGGTGCCGTGACCTCCGGAAAGAGTGATTGACCCGGCAATTAACCCCATCAGCGGGTCAAGCCCCAGCAGGCTGGCCAGTGACATCCCCAGGCCATTTTGCAGCACGATATAGAAAGACGCCACGGCCAGGAAAACAAACACCTTGACCCCACCTTTAATCAGCTGGGTATAGCTGGCGGCCAGGCCAACCGTGGCAAAGAACATCAGCATAAAGGTGTTTTGCAGGGGCAGGTGGAAGTCAATCTCGACACCATTGAAGTGCAGCCAGGCAATAACACCGGCAATAATCAGTCCGCCAACAATAGGCTCAGGAATATTGAACTGCTTTAATAGAGGAATTCGGGCATTGATGAAATGCCCCAGAAATAGCACAAAAATGGCGATGAGAAACGACTCAAGCGCGCCAACCGTCAGTAGTTGATTCATAAACCCTCAAAATAAAAGTGATCAGATACAGGCAAAGCGTCTACCCAGTTTGCTGTAGCCCAGTCCGGTTTCTTTTATCACTTCTATCCGGGTGGGAATCCGTTCTTTCAGGGACTCAATATGGGAGATGATACCGACCATCTTCCCACTGGCATTCAGGCTATCCAAGGCGCTGAGTGCGGTTTCCAGCGTTTCCTGATCCAGTGTACCAAACCCTTCATCCAGAAACAGCGAGTCGATACGGGTTTTATGGCTGACCAGCTCAGATAACCCCAGTGCCAGCGCCAGGCTGACCAGAAAGCTTTCACCACCGGACAGGGTTTTGATATCCCGGGCGGAGTCACCCTGCCAGGTATCCAGTACTTCAAGGCTGAGTTCATCGTTGCTCTTGCGGTTGAGCAGATAGCGGGCATGGAGCTGTTCCAGCTGTCGGTTGGCCAGAAGAATCAGATGATCCAGCGTCAGGCCCTGGGCAAACTTACGGAACTTGTCGCCTTTGCTGGAGCCAATCAGGCCACTGAGTTGCGCCCAAACCTGATATTGATGCTCTTGAGTTGCGATATCCCTGAACAGGCTGGCCTGGCCAAGACGTTTTTCGTCGTCGTCTTTCAGCGCCTGGGTAATTTCACCCTGTCGTTGATTGATAAAACGAATTCGGTTGTCCAATTCGGTCAGTTTGTCAGTCACTTCATCCAGAGTTAGTTTAGTCGCTGGCTGTTCAATATGTGCTTTCAGGTTGGCATCCGCCGAGGCAAGCTTGCCTTTGGCCTCATGCAGCTGTTGTTCAATGGTCTGTTTCAGTTCTGTCAGTGTCTTCCGTTCTTCTCTGTCCAGTAGTGCCTGCTGGAAATGTTCGCTATCCCGGAATGGGCTGTCGTTTAACAATGTCTGCCAGGTTGTTCCGGCGACAGTCAGTGCTTCGCTCAATGTTTCCTGTTCCATGGTCTGCTGGCGAACGATTCCAGTCAGCTGGGCCAGCTTGTCATCAATGGCTTTCAACTGGCTTTGGCTTTGTTGATGGTGTGCCTTTGCTTCGGCCACCAGTGACTTGAGTCGCTGTCGCTCCTCACCCACGATTTTCTGGCCAAACAGATCCTGTCGTTGCTGCTGTTGCTGTTGTCTCCGAGCATTGGTGTGATCCAGCGTTTGCTGAATGTCACGGATAAGTTCATCGGCTTTTTGCCGGTTTTGATGCTTGTGATTCAGCTGCTGGGTAATGGCCTGGATTTTCTCATTCAGCGTTTGTTGTTCGGCGGTGATGTGCTGCCATTGTTGCCAGTTTTTTTCCTGCTGACTCAGCCAGGTTGATTGCTCTGACAGGATTGGAATCTCCAGATGCAGCGCAGTTTGGATTCTCTGCCTGATCTTCTCTTCCAGCGCCCGGTTGGCCTGTTGGCTTTGCTCAAGCTGTTGACGCTTTTCAGACAGCTGCTGGTCAATCTGCCTTTGCTGTTGCTGGTTAACCTCCCGTTGATGGGTGTGTTGGGTCATGTCGTTATTCAGCTGGTCCAGCTGCTGCTGTTCAAGCTGAATGCGGTGATTAAGCTGGCTCAGTTGTTCAAGCTGCTTTTTCCGGGCCTCCCCGGTCTCGGAGAACTGTTTGAAGTGGTCTTGATATTCTTCGGTGTTGTTGATCGATAGGGAAAGAGACTGGGCATTGCTGGTGGCGGACCAGTCTGATGTGACCTGGGCAATCTGATTTTGCAGCTTGCTAATGGTCTGCTCTGAGGATTCCAGTTGTACCTGTAAACGGGCAGCCTCTTTGTTCAGCTTCTCGCCCTGAAGTTGCAGTTGCTCCAGTTCCCGCTGTCTGGCGGTTAAACGCTGTTCGGTATCGGAAATATTCAGCTGCTGATAGTGTTCAATGGCCGGGTGTTCTGTGGCACCGCAAAGGGGGCAGGCCGCTCCGGCCTGCAGTTGGTTGCGATAGTCCTTAAGGCTGGTGATCTGCCGCTCCCGGGCTAACAGCTGTTCCAGGTCATGACAGTGTTGCCTGACATTCCGGTACTCTGTCCTGCATTTTTCAATGTTGTCGGTGTACTGTGCTACCGATTGCTGCAGGTTGCCATGCTGGGTTTGCTCTTTCTGTAAGTCAGCGGTGCAGTTGGCAAATTGCTGGCTGAGGTTGTTCAGATGCAGCCATATCGGGTATTGATCGTGCCACTGCTGTTGATCGGTCAGCAGCTGCTCTTCTTCCTGGCCATTTAACAGGGCTGTTTTGTTCTCTAGCAGTGTTTTATTCTGGCTGGCGCGTTGTTCCCGTGTTTTGGCCAGCGACTGAATATACTCTTCCAGTGTCTGGTGTTGTGCGCCCAGGTTCTGGCGTTCCTGCTCTAACTGATGAATGGCTTGAGCAAACTGTTGTTCACCCTGGCTGGCGGTTTCCCGCTGCTCAAACAGGGTTTGTAATACCGGCAACTGTTCACCCAGCGTTTGCTGGTGTGCATTCTGTTCCAGGTAACGGTTGGCTACCTGAAGTTGTCCAGTGAGTTGTTCCCGGGACTGCTGGTCATCGGCAATGCTACTGTTCAGTGCGCCCTGCTCATGTTCAGCGGCCTGCAATTTGCCTTTGATGGCCTGTTGTTCATTGGTCAGTCTCTGTATATCAGCATCCAGAGGGATGACCTGCTCTACCAACAGGGATTCGGTTTGCTCCTGTTCCTGCTGATAGCTTTCCCAGGCATTTAACTGAATCTGACACTGTTTCTGAACACTTTCAGCCTGTTCGGTGGTGACCTGTTTTTCCTGCTGATGATCAGCCAGTGTCTTTTGTATCCGTTGATGCTTTTGTGTCAGTTCGCTCAACCGATCCCAGTCCGGCAGCAGCTCCATGGCGGGCAGGGCCTGCTCCAGACGGTTTATCTGCTCGCTGTGTTCTGATTTGTGTTGAAGAGCATTATCCAATGACTCCCGGGCTTTTTTCTGTTCACGTTCTCTGCTGGTCAGCTCTTCCAGCCAGCGCTTCTGCTGGTTCAGGGAGAGGCGTTCGTTGCCGGTTTCCTCCTGTTGCCCGGCAAGCTGACTCTGTTCTTCTCTCAGTTCTGTCAGTCGATCGTCGTTCAGTAGAGCAATACCGCCCGCTCTGGCCTTTAACAGGTCGAGTTGCTGCTCTGAGGTGCGCATGCGCTCAAAGGCACGGCGGGAGATTTCTCCGTAGATCTCGGTACCGGTCAGTTCTTCCAGCAGCTCAGCCCGGTCATTGGCACTGGCCTCCAGAAAAGCGGCAAAACCGCCCTGGGCCAGCATCATGGATTTGGTAAAACGTCCGAAGTCCAGCCCGGTCAGCTCACTCACCTTTTTCAATTTATCGCTGATACGGGTGGTAATAATCGTACCATCACTGTCGGCCAACTCGACCTGAGGTGCCTGCAACTTGCCGTCTGCTTTGCCCCTGGCCCGGCGTTGTGACCAGAAGGCGCGATACGCTTGACCTTTGACTTCAAACTCAACTTCGGCGAGCGACTCGGCGGTATGCCGGGTCATCAGCTCGTTATCGGAGGCGGAGATTGTGGTCAGGCGGGGAGTCTGGTGGTACAGGGCAAGGCAGATGGCATCCAGCAGCGTGGTTTTGCCAGCACCGGTCGGGCCGGTAATGGCAAAGAGACCCGTGTTGGTAAACGGTTCACTCTGGAAGTCTATTTTCCACTCGCCCCTGAGGGAGTTAATATTTTTCAGGCGCAGGCTGAGAATTTTCATCAGGCGTTGTCCTTCTGGCCATGCTGCGCCAGCATGGGATGCTGTTTGTCTGCTGCAAACACGTCTTCGAGTATTTCCTGAAACGCGCCGGTCAGCTGCTGTAATTGTTCATCGGTCAGCTCTTCCTGCTTAAGCCGTTGCTGAAAAACATCCTCAACCTTCAACTCGGCCAGACTCTCCTGGTCAGCAACGGTTAGGGATGCGGCGGCTTTTTCCCGTTTTCTTCTTACCCTCAGCAGCTCACATGAGGACAGCTCCTCTCTGGCCAGCACCATTTGTTCGACCCGGCTTTGCAGGTCGTGAAGGTAGGTTTCGGTGGTGATTTCAATCTCCAGCCATGGATTGAGTTCAGCCTGCGGTTGCTCATTTTCATTGGCCCGCTCACTGGCAAGAGTGGCCAGCTGCTGCTCAATGCTGTCCAGGGAGCCCTTGAGACTGATCAGAGGCCTGAAAACAGGAACAATGACGGACTCAATTTTATTCAGCTCGTTTTCCCTGAAGTCCACAATAATGACTTGCTTATCGGATCCGGCTTCATCAAAACTCAGCGGGATTGGTGAACCTGAATAGCGAATATGTTCCTGCTTCGCCACGACCTGTGGCCGATGAAGATGGCCGAGGGCAATGTAGTGAGCCTTGGGGAATGCGGCTACCGGAAATGCCGACAGGGTTCCGATATAAATTTCACGCACGGATTCGCTTAGTTGTCCGCCAACTGTCGTTAAATGACCCGTTGCAATAATGGGCAGACGTTCCCCTGCCAGCTTTTCAGCTTCTGTATAAATGGTCTGATAGTGGGCAGCAATCGCCTGTTGCAGTGCCTGCTGTTTATCCTCACCGGTCTCTCCCGCCTGACTTTCCAGAACATCCCGTGGGCGGACAAACGGAATTGCACAGATCACCGCGCCGGGGTTGCCCTGAGCGTTGTTCAACACCAGAACCTGCTCCCGGGAGTCTTGGCTGACGCCACCCACCACAAAGGTATTCAGGCAGGCCAGCAACTCTTTTGATTCATGCAGTGTGGCTACCGAGTCATGGTTGCCACCAATCACGATAAGCTGCCGACAGTGGGTATTCTGCAGGCTGACAATAAAGCGGCTATAAAGTCCCCTGGCATAGCTGGGCGGGGTGCCGGTATCAAAGATATCACCGGCAATAATCAGGGCATCGATGCGTTGCTCTTGTACCAGCTCGATCAGCCAGTCCAGAAAGGCCTGGTGTTCTGCCTCCCGGCTTTTGCCCATAAAATGCTGGCCAAGGTGCCAGTCTGAAGTGTGAAGAATACGCATGGTGTCTTAAGTTTCGGGCAGTCAGAGGGTGGAGTGAACATCACCCTGGTGAAAAAGTAAAAAGTGAAACTACACCAGAACCGTACTGTAGCCAATGATCTGGCAGCGGATTCCTTGTTTCACTCTTCTTGCGACAGTGCTGCCTGGCAAAGGATAGCTGGATCGTCCGGGAATTGCTCAGGGTACTCAGATTAATATCACATCAACTGAGTGGACTGGAAAACTGCGGTCAGCTATTGAGTTGTATCAGGTTGGTTTAATTGATCCCAGACG
This sequence comes from Endozoicomonas sp. ALC013, assembly GCF_049310205.1. Lineage (NCBI taxonomy): Bacteria > Pseudomonadati > Pseudomonadota > Gammaproteobacteria > Oceanospirillales > Endozoicomonadaceae > Endozoicomonas > Endozoicomonas sp. ALC013. The sequence continues at coordinate 9,550 of NZ_JBLYNS010000067.1, forward strand.
GGGTTTCCCCAAAGGGGCACGGTGGTCATGGAGTGTTTGGCACTGCCGGCCGTTTCTTTGGTGGAGTAGCTGAGATAGATCAGGGTTTTGTTTTTCTCATCCCAGATACGTCGTATTTTAAGATGCTTCCAGAGGATGCTTTTCGAGGTTTTAAACACCACTTCGCCGCTTTTGGACATATTGATGTTGTTGACCATATCCAGAGTAATCGGCCCTGTCTGTCGGCAGGAGATGCCCATATCGGAAGGGTCAGACAGGTCAAGATTGCCTTTTACGTGAGAGATATGACAGGTGACACCGCTGACCACCGGGTCGGTAAAGGTGTCGATCTTGATATCTTTAGTGGTGAACAAACCCAGGCTGACATTGCCTACCTCATTGTCTGAGCAGCCGGTGAGCAGAAGTGTTGTAATCAACAGAGCAGAGGTTAACGTTCGCATGTTTTTTAACCTTTTGATAGTTCCCGTCCAAAAACGCATCAAGTAACGTTAATTTTGTTGTATGTACGTCATAGTTGACCCTTAAAAGAAGCCCTGTTTTTAATAAAAGGCGAGCCTTGGGGCCTCATATATTTTTCAGAATATGGGGTACTTTTTATAGTGTTAGCAAACTGCATATCAAGGTATCCGGGATTTAAACACCGGTGGTTTTGCCGAAGACATGTTGACTATTTCCTCACAATCTCCCCTTTTGGCAGATACTCACTTCTCTTCAGAGGTGAGTATCTCTTGACGTAATCTCTCAACACGACAGCGTCTGTATAACCGGTATTAACAAACGTCAGGTTATCATCCACCACCGGCCAGTTATCACCCCCGGCAGCAGAAAAGGCATTAATTGCCATTCGATATTTCCTGTTTTTATCCACAGGCTTTCCGCCAATGTCCAGAGACATTAATTTATCGCCGGCCATGGTCAGCCTGACGTTGGCAAAGTGCGCCAGGCCGCCACTGACCGGTTGAATAGCAGCAATGTCTTCAATGTAGTTCCGCAGCTCACGGCCCGTCATTTCCAGGTAGCACACCATATTGCCAAAAGGCTGAATCTTGAGAATATCTTTTTCGGTAATCTTGCCTGCTTGCAAGCCAGTGCGAACGCCACCACTGTTCATGACAGCCAGATCAGCTTTGGTTTTTTCCATCTGTGCCCGGGCAATCAGATTGCCTATGGCCGCTGGGCCTGAGCGAACTTTTTCCCGTGAACCATCCAGGGTCTGATTGATGGAACCGACAACCTGATTCATTAGTTCACTCGCTTTATCCTGATAAGGCTTTAATGCCTTCAGCACTGCCGGATCTTCTGGAATCTCAGGTTCTATAGTGATCAGCTCTTTCTTACCATCAATGATTTTCTCTTTCTTGAGATTCACCGGAATCAGGCGGTAATTCACCATTTTCAGCAAGCCATGACTGTGTCCTCTGCCACTGTCCAGATATTGATAGATAAAATCAGCCCGACCAACATATTTACCCCACTCCCAGGCTTGCAGTACATAGGTGCTGTTTTTAATATCAGGCCGGTGTAGTTTACTTTGTGAATGGCCACCGACAATGATATCCACACCATCCACTTCTTTAGCCAGGCTGACATCACCCGGAGCATTGTGCCCATGTCTGGCGTTTGGATAATGCCCCATGTGAGTGAGTGCAATAACAATATCAGCCTTTTCATCCCGAATCAGTTTTGGTACCCAAACTGTTCCTGTCTCTATGGCATCATCAAAACGAATATCTTTAATGTTTTCCTTGAGCGCCTGCGATTCTGTATCTTCTGTCGTTAAGCCAAGAATGGCGACCCGCACACCTTGCAGCTCTTTCATTACCCAGGGCTTGAACACTGGTTTACCGGTATCTTTGTAAAAGATGTTGGCTGACAGGAACGGGAAGTCTGCCCACTTTTCCTGCTTCAGCAAAACAGGCAGCGGGTTATCAAACTCATGGTTACCCACGGTCATGGCATCATAACCAATAAGGTTCATCCCGATAAAATCAGGCTCAGCTTCCTGAAGATCGGACTCGGGCACCCCCGTGTTTATATCGCCTGCAGACAATACCAGAGACTTGCCGCCTTCAGCTTCTACATCTGCACGAATACGATCAATCAATGTTTTGCGGGCCGCCATGCCTACTTCACCGTCACGGTTTCGCCAGAATTTTCCGTGGTTGTCATTGGTGTGAATGATGGTGAAATTAAGCGTTTTCAGCGCAGGTTCTCTGTATTGCCCAGTATCGGTAGCACAACCGTTGAGCAATAGCAGGATGGGGAAAGACAATAACAACCAGCGTGGGTACAACATATGGACTCTCCTTTGAGGAAAACGCGGGAATCATACGCACACCTGATTAATTACTGAACGACGTTATTTAGATGTTTTTTTAATAATAAAGAGCACTGTTGTCTGGTTAAAAATCCAGTGCCCATACAACCTCACACCCTCGTTTCCTCGCTCTGCGTGGGAACGAGGTGCCAGTGATGTATATCAGTAAAGAACGCGGCAGCGGATGGTGCCTTCAATCTTTTTTATCTTCTGCATGGCCATATCGCTGTGTTCAGCATCAACATCGATAACAACGTAACCAACGGACTCATTGGTCTGCAGGTACTGACCGCTGATGTTGATACGGTTTTCAGACAGTATCTGGTTAATCTGACCCAGAATACCGGGAATATTCTGGTGGATATGCAGCAGGCGGTGCTTGCCGGGGTGGGCAGGCAGGGCGACTTCCGGGAAGTTGACCGACGACAATGTAGTACCAATATCGCTGTACATAACGAACTTCTCGGCAACCTCCCGGCCAATATTTTCCTGTGCTTCCTGGGTACTGCCGCCAATATGGGGAGTCAGGATAACATTCTTCATGCCACGCAGGGGGCTGATGAATTCATCATCGTTACCCCGTGGCTCTTCCGGAAATACGTCAATGGCGGCACCCAGCAGCTTCCCGTTCTTCAGGTGCTCGGCCAGCGCTTCAATAACCACCACAGAACCACGGGAGGCATTGATCAGAATGCTGTTGTCCTTCATGGCAGCAAACTGTGCTTCACCAAACATCCACTGGGTATCCCGGGTTTCGGGAACATGCAGACTGACAATGTCGCACATGCCAAGCAGGGTGTTCAGATCACTGATCTGGGTCGCATTGCCCATGGAAAGCCGGGTCACCACATCATAGAAATAGACTTCCATGCCCAGAGACTCTGCCATGATGCTGAGCTGGCTGCCGATATTTCCGTAGCCGATAATACCCAGTTTTTTGCCGCGGATTTCATGGGAGTTCGCTGCTGTTTTCTGCCAGCCTCCCTGGTGTGCCATGGCATTCTTCTCCGGGATTCCACGCAGTAGCAGGATGGCTTCAGCCAGCACCAGCTCAGCCACTGAGCGGGTGTTGGAATAAGGTGCGTTGAAAACAGGTATCCCCCGTCGTGTAGCTGCGGGCAGTTCTACCTGGTTGGTACCAATGCAGAAACAGCCAACAGCACAGAGTTTTTTTGCCGCCGCAAAAATCTCATCGGTCAGCTGGGTCCGGGACCGGATGCCGACAAAGCGGGCATCAGCGATACGTTCCTTTAGTTCCTCAGGAGGCAGGGAGGTGGTGACATAGTCGATATTGGTATAGCCCGATGCTTTAAGAATCTCGACAGCAGACGGGTGGACACCTTCCAACAGGAGAAAACGAATCTTGCTCTTATCCAGCGATATTTCGGGCATATCAGTCTCTTTATTGGTTAGCTCATGGCGGACTGGCTCAAGGCTGTTTTACATTAAAGCACTGTTTTTTATTGTGCAGGCGGACAACAGCAGCAGTGCTTTCAATTTATGGCTGTTATTGATCCACCCATCGTTTTCATGGCGCATCACCGGTTGCTCCCGGCTGCGTCAGGCGGCACATCATAGCATAGGCTGTGCGTGATAGTACCTGCTAAAAGGCGGTGGGTCGTTACTGCAGGGAGATCGGCCTCACATCAGTGAAACCGATCTGGTGGTAAGCTTTGTCATAGCGACCGTATTTAAATACCCATGCTGGAGAGGGTAAACATTAATTGCCGGATCGCCTGTGTCAGGGCCGGGTGGTCTTCACTGAAGCGAATGGCCTCCTGCTCCAGCTGATCGTTGTAGCCCTGAATGGGGATTTCTCCTTCTGCCTGGGCAACGGCAATGTTGATCTCTTCGGTTATCTGTTTTAAGGCTCCTGCTGTGCATTCATCGACGGGTGAGTTTTCAAGAATATCATGAAGGCTCTGGATATTGAGTTGCAGCTCTTCTGACATACTATGCTCCTTCCACTGTGCGGCCAGTCTTTATGATACTACTACAGTGTATGTGAAAGTGAGATGCTTTAACTGTGAGTTGAGCCGTGGGACAATAGTCTACCCGGGGAATGACAGGCAAACACTGTCTGTTTCCCGACAAGGCTTCTGGCTCAGTTGAATAATAAATATCCGTATGATGTTGGCGCGTATTGTGCGTTCCATTTTTCATCACCGGCGTTAATAAGGGATGCGCTATGAAGTACAGGCACCGCTGGATCAGTGGCGACCGTATTGACCTTCCTGTTGGGAAGGTGGTTTGTGTAGGACGGAATTATGCGGCACATGTCCAGGAACTGAATAATCCCCTGCCGGATGATCCGGTGCTGTTTATTAAGCCCGGTACCGCCATGGTTAACCTTGAGCAGCCCGTGAAATTACCCCGTAATCGTGGAGTGGTCCATCATGAGACAGAAGTGAGCCTGCTGATCAGGGAGCCTCTGACCGATGCCAGTGAGCATGAGGCTAACCAGGCGATCATGGCTATTGGTCTGGGACTGGATTTGACACTGCGTGATCTTCAGGAACGGCAAAAGTCAAAAGGGCTGCCGTGGGAAGTTGCCAAAGCCTTTGATAACAGCTGCCCGTTATCCGGGTTTGTGGCCGTCGAGCATATTAAAGATCCTGCCAATCTCGGGTTTTCTCTGTCGGTCAATGGAGAGCCAAGGCAGAAAGGGACAACGGCACATATGTTGACCTCCATTCCCGGGCTGTTGAGCTATATCAGCAGGCATTTCACCTTACTTCCGGGAGATATCGTGCTGACCGGAACGCCGGAAGGTGTTGGGCCTCTGCAGCCGGGGGATGATTTAGAGTTGTCCATGAATGGGATTTTTTCAACCCGGACGCGGTGTCTCTGAAGACACGTTTTACGAGCCATTCATAAGCTAACTGCCGGTTCTGTTGTGGCTGAGACATTCACTCTCAGTGTGGGTTGAGAGGATCAGAGGCTCCTGATCCTCTTCAAATCCTAGAAGTTCCTGACCCGCTGGGTTCGTCCACCCCGATCAATGGCAACAAACACCATGGTTGTTTCTGTCAGTTTCTCCCAGCCATGGTGGTTTTCTATCCAGCCTTCGACAACCACCTTAATCGATGTTTTGCCGATTTCTGTTACCCGGGTAAAGAACCCGATCAGGTCACCGGCCTGAACTGGCCTGAGAAAGCTCATACTGCCAATACTGACCGTGACCACCCTGGCACCATTGGAGGCCTTGCGGGCACAGACTTCCCCAGCCTGGTCCAGGTGCATGGCTACCCAGCCAGCAAATACATCACCACTGCTATTGACGGAACGGTGATCCGCCAGAACTTTCAAGGTCATTTCCCCTTGAGGAGTAGGGACGCTGTCGAGATTTTCATGTCTGGCACTCATGTAAGACTCCAAACTATTTTTATTGTTTTGTTCAGTTAATTTGATTTTGCGGGTATTCTATCTTTTTTACTATCTATTTCATATTAAAAGTCTTTTTGGCTGTCCTATGGAGATAAGGGTTCATATTGCTGTGCAATTTTATGCTGGACTCTTATAGCCTGCTGATTGATTATTGATTATAGAGTATTGATTTTCTTACAATTGATTGAAAATAGATTCATATGAAACTCTTATTTAACTGTCCGGCATCCGGTAAAATTTTTAATGAAGGGACCGGGAGGCTGCTATGAAAATAGAAGGAAATGATAATGGCTTATTATCATATGATGATGGTCGTCCCGGCAGGGAAAGCCAGAGTAAAAGTGTCAAAGATAATAGTTTTTCAGGTATGTCCGTTTCAGAAAGTAATGAAGTAATTCACCATCTTTCTGAGGCAGTCAGATTAAATGATAACCATGCGGAAAATTTATTGGTACGATCAAACCAGTGGCGTGTTTCAATAGCTTCTAATGATTCCGGTTATATTTCGAATGCTGGAGAAAATGACGATGAAGCTTTGTATGAATATAAAGGGCTGAATCTGAATAAGGTTGGTATTTCTGTCCCGGAACGTATTGAGTCCTTTAAAGAAAGGGCTGGCCAGAAAAAAATAACAGAATTGAAAAATGCTCCCATTCCCGAAAATGATGATGAAGTTGCAGTGGCTGAGGTGGTTGATAAATTTGAAAAATGTCATTTTTCTCCTGAAGTCGACCAGGAAGAATCTTGCTCAGAAGATAAAGTTAAGGTGCCTGCCAAATCTCCATTTGATAGAAGCCGGTTTACACGTAAAGCGATACGAAAGAAGAAAAATCATAAGATCGTTTTACTCTCAGCCAAATTAAGTCAGGAACTTTGCTCTGAATCGATCAATCCAGAGAAAAAGATTCAACGCCAGTTAACGCAAATATTTTCCTTCAGAGCTGCTCTGAGTGATCGGGCAACAAGATTTCATGAAGTTGAGCCCTACCAGAATGGTACCCTGAACCCGGGCTTTGTCATGAGGGCTATCACGGATATACAGTCTTTTGTCAGGCTGTCTGAACCGTACAATTTGATTAGAGACGTGAATATGGATCTGGAGCAGGTTCCGGATGTTATGAAACTGGTTCTTGGGGAAGATAGGTTTAAAACCCTGAGAGGAGAGGCCTTGCGAGATGCCATTTGGCCTGTTGTTGCAGAAAACTTCTGGAAATTTCTTGATGAGTGTGGCTCTCTGGAAAGCACGGTAAAACGTATGCCTGAGTTTCAGAAGCGTGAGCACTATTTTCCATTAGCGTATACAAAGGCTGTCGCTAAATTTAATCTGGCATTTGGAATTGCTGAAAAGAGGTTTCAAAAGTTTTACCTGAAAAGCACGCTTACCGAAAACGAAAAGGGTGAAGTCCTTCAGCTTGTTAAAATGGCTGAACAGTTACAGAATAAGTTCTCAGAGTTTTATTGTCATTATAAACAGCTTCCTGATAGTTCTATTAAGGTCGTTTTGAAAACAATGTTCGGTGATGTTCTGGTGGGTGATAGTGATACTAAAAGCAGGAAAATAATAAGAATGCATCAGGGTATTTTGAAATTGCTAATAATAGCAGATCCTTCCTTTCAGCTTGACCCTGAAGAGTTACCACGTGTTAGAGTCAGCCAGGATCAATGGGATTTGGATTTTTCAGTAGAAAAGGCATTTTTAGAACTTCGATCAGGCATGAAGGAAAAGGATCCACTGATATTCTATAGAGATCTGGCCAGTCAGATTGTTAATAATGTTAAGGACAAAGAAGGATTTCCCAAATCCAGTGAACAGGCTGTACTGCCCTCGGATACCATAATAACGTCAGATTCTCAGCGGGAAAAACTGCGAAATTTCTATATGCAGTTTTTGATTGACTTGTATGATCAGATAGATCCAATTTTGGGAACCCTGGCTAATGATGAGCTTAAAACAATTCATCAAACAACCTTTGACTGTATCTGGCGTGGAATTGAGCCTGACTTATTACCGTCAGTAACCTCAAAAGACAGCTGTCGTTTTCTCAGGCTTAAGTCAAAAAAGCAAAAGCTCAAAGAAGAGCGGCAAAAAATGCTGGAAGTGGCGAAAACAGAGTTTTCCGGAGTTGCTCACTTCATGGCAGTTAAAATTGCCTATATGCAGGCTGAAAAGCAAAATCCATCCAGATAAAGTCTTCTCAACGGTAAAAACAGGCAATTCCTGAATCATTAAGAGTTTTTCCAGAAGCTGCTTTAAAACGCGCTTTTACTTGATACAGCAAGGCCCATTTGCCTATGGTAAGTGGGCTTTTTACTGTCTTGAAACCATTGAGGCCTCAAAAATGTCCCGCCAGTTTATTGATCAGATGCAGTATTCAGTAGACGTCAGTGACAAGCCAGTGAGAATTATCTCTCTGGTGCCATCGCTGACAGAGCTGTTGTTTGATCTTGGCCTGGAAGACCGGATTGTTGGAGTAACCCGCTACTGTGTTCATCCCGGGCGGGCACGCAAGGAAAAAATGATTGTCGGTGGTCCCAAGACATTGGATTTTGCGGCGATAGATGCCTTGCAGCCGGATTTGATCCTCGGTAACAAGGAGGAGAACTACCGGGAGGGCATTGAGCGGCTGCAACAGCAATACCCAACCTGGGTCTGTGATATTCACAACCTGGATGATGCCCTGGCCATGATCACCTCCGTTGGTCAGCTGACCAACAAAGAACACAATGCCGACAAAATCGTCAACGACATCAGGTGCAAAATGGCACGACTGGCTTCGGGAAAGACGCTGCGTGTGGCTTATTTTATCTGGAGGAAGCCCTATCGCGTTGCTGCCGGTAATACGTTTATCAATGAGATGCTGAAGCTTTGCGGGATGGAAAACGTCTTTGCTGATCTGGAGCGTTACCCGGAGATCACCATCGAACAGCTAAAAACAGCCGGGCCAGATTTGCTGCTCTTGTCTTCAGAGCCCTTTCCGTTTAAAGACCGGCACTGTCAGGAATTTGCCGAGCTGGGTGTGACTGCCAGTACCCGGCTGGTGGATGGTGAGATGTTTTGCTGGACCGGCAGCCATTTGCGTCTGGCTGCTGATTACTTCATGGCGCTGAACGAAGAGATTAGTGCTAGATCACGGGAATAATGTTCTCTCCCCTGTCTCGCTTATCCCACCATGTATGAACGGTATCCATGATAAGTTTGATCTGATCCACTGCTTGAACAAAGGCGGGTCCCCGGTCTTTTCTGCCTTGTTGAATAGTCTTGAATACTGCCTGATCCAGTTCCTTTTTATTTTGATATTTTCCGGAGAGTATGTCCCGGTAGATTTCATTTAACACAATCAGCGTTCCGGTTCTGCCAACGCCTGCCATGCAATGCACCATTGTTTTGTCTGAATAGTCGTCCCCGGTCTGATGTTTGCGCACTGCTTCTACAAACCTGAGCAGAGAGTCTTGACCGTTTGTTTCATTGGGAACTCCGTGATCCGGCCAGCCAGTATAATGATATCTTCGTATAAGGCGGGTTTCGCCAGTAATGAGATCAGTCACCTCATATCTTATTTTTGAATACCCAGCTTTTTGTTGTTTTGACTGGTATCTCACTTTAATCCCATTATCAAAGACGATTTCACGGTCGACTTTGTCGCCGACTTTGCCATCGACCTTGCCATTGACTTTGCCGTCGTCATTGAGTATTTCTCCGGTTGGGTAATACGAAGCAATAGGTCCTCCTTTGTTTACCTCGAACTTTTCTCTTTCTCTGGTCAGATCACAAATTACACTGCACTCCGAGTCAAGGGCTGCTCGCCAGATATCGCCTCCAGACATTTGTGCTTTAGCTCGAGGTGCCTGAATGGCGACATACTTGGCATTGGTCAACTCGATATTATTGGCGGGAATATGATTGCCATCAATTGTTAAGGCTGTTTTTTTCGGCAAAGGTACTTTTGATACTGACTCATCGCTAAAGCCAAATCTACTCCAGCGTCCATTGGTAATATGTTTACCTTTAATGGCCGCCAAACTCTCATCACGCATTTGCAAATGTGCGCCCGGATAATTTTTCCTGTTAATTAATTCGGTCACTTTTTCTGAGAGAGTTGACGTTGTTATGTCCCGGGGCAATGCCACATCATCGTACAGAGATTCCGTACTGCCATAAACACTGTTGTAGCCACTGTCGAGACTGGTGGTTGACCCCCAGCCAGAATGCAGTGTATTGGCTGAACTTCTTCGATTTCTAATGCTATCAAGACTGGATGTTGCATCCTCGTCTGGTGGCTGAGTACTAACGCTATTATCGACGTGATTCACAAGGAGGCGAACATCGTTCGGATCGACGAAGATTACATCAGGCGGTGATACTTTTTTATAGGCCTCAATGAGCCTTTTTGCTAATGCTGGTGAGATTTTACGATCCTTTAAACCCAGGGTTTTTACCGCTAAATCAGAACCTTCCACAGGTTTTTCCTTGTTGGCTTCAGAGTTGACCCTTGGTCTTATGGCAGTAAACGCAATTTCCTTACCATTGAATTGAGCCACCAGTACATCTTTTTCAGAATCTTGATTGGATGCTAACTTATTGATTTGATGGATTTGTGATGGGGTAAGCGAACCTAATCCGTTGCTGCTCATAATAATCTTCCGTAATCCTTAAATGATCTGAAAATTATAGCATCGTGCTGGTCAGTAAATTTGACTGGAAAATGAACAGGGCCTCATGGAGACCCTGTTATTGATCAATAAATGTCACATCAAAGGGCATTTTTAAAGATCTGTTCAACGTCTGCCAGAGTTCCCTGCCTGGGGTTGGTTGCTGCACAGGTATCTTTCAGGGCGTTAATGGCCATCTCCGGTATATCTTCTGCCTTGACGCCCTGCTCAGTCAGGCTGGCTGGTACGCCAATGGCTAGTAGCAGGCGACAAATTTCTTTAATCCCGAGTATGGCGGCTTCCTGAGCGCCAAGTCCATACACCTCACAGCCAAGATAGCGGGCAATATCCGAGAGCTTCTCAGCAGATGCCGGCAGGTTAAAGGTCATAACATGGGGAAGCAGAATGGCATTGCATAGTCCGTGGGGCAGGCCATAGCGGCCTCCCAGCTGGTGCGCCATGGCATGAACATAACCCAGACCGCTGCTGTTAAACGCCATACCCGCCATATACTGGGCGTAGGCCATTTGCTCTCTGGCTTCCCGGTCAGAGCCATCGTGGACCGCACGGGGCAGATATTGGGCAACCAGCTTGATCGCCTTACTGGCTACGGCATCGGTAACAGGGCTGGCATTGGTGGACAGGAAGGCTTCAATGGCGTGGGTCAGGGCATCCATGCCGGTTGCGGCCGTTAAACCGGCAGGCATGCCAAGCATCAGTTCCGGCACTGAGAATTTCTTCGCGCATGGCTGTTCCGGTTCAGAGGCATTAGGCGAAGGCCGGTTTCCGAAGAAAGCCGCCTGCTGAGACTGCAAAGCTTGATGGGGCAGGCAGGCTTGTGCAGAAGCCGACCTGCATCGGGGATTAAGCGTGTTTCGCTTTCAGGCTAGCCTGTGGCTCAGCCATATTTTTGGTCACCAGAATGGCAATGTGACCAACGGTGGCAACACCATCAGAGAATGGTGCCATACCCGGAATAACGACAAAACCGGTCAGGGCTTCAATCACTGCGGCAGCCAGGGCGGCAGTGATCAGAATAACCACACCCTTACCGAAGACTTCAAAACTGCGATTGCTTTTGATTCTGAAATAGCTCCCGGAAGCTGGAGAAAGCAGGTTATTTCCAGGCGGCGTATCAGTGTGCGAAGGCTATCAGTGGCGGGACGGCATACTTATGACCTGACGCAAGTCAGTCTCACTCAATTCATTGACGTTAATCAATAAAATTGAGCGGTATAAAAATCCCTAAGGGCAGGAACTTTTGTCGAATTAACTGATCTATAACCCAAATTCTGTATGGTCAGACAAGTAATAGAGGACGGCTAAACCACCATAAACCAACATAGAGTACTACTAATCCATTGCCGCATACATTCAATCCTTGTGTTGATATGACCGGAGTTACCATGCAACCAATAGCGTCAGGCAGTGCAGCCACAATCAGAATAGAAACCGATGAACGACAGTTCTCTGATGATCTGAAGCCACAGCATAAATCGGTGGCTGCCTACAACAAACAAATCTCAGAAATCCCGGAACTGGAGCTGGTCGAATCCCTGGGGCAGCTGAAACTGGATTCACCACCCGACGCGACGCTAACCACCGCCATTGACGAGCGCAGCATTGAGCTGAATATTTCCACGATGCCGCAGCCGTCAGACGTTGGTTTGGACGGTGCATTGCAACAGCATGACCAATCGAATACACCGTTCGATAATAATACGTATGATAATAATGATAGTAGTATCGAGCCTGAATCAGCAGATAAGGCCACGGTGCCAGCAGGTGCTGTTCCAGCAAACAGTGTTAATGCATTTGCCTCACTCAACAGGCCATCAACGAACGTCTCAGACACTGAATCATCATCGGATTATTCAGACACCGAATCATCGACGGACGATTCAGACACCGAATCCGCCTCCCAAAAAGCATCGACAGCACGGGTTTCCGGCACTACTGCAAATAGCGACTCGATAGTACCTTTTAATAAGTCACAGGGCGCAGCCCTTCTTAACAGTCAATCGGGGGAAATGGACGCAAAGAAGGCTGACATTTTCCAATGTCAGACCAATTATCTGGAACTCAAAAAGGTGATCAGCTTCGGTCATTATGTCAGTGCAGCCAGGTTTAGCCCTTCGAGTAAGCATCTGGTTATCGATGCTTTAGACAGTCAGGACGATCGTATTCTGGACATCTGGCGACAAACTGCGGATGGCAACTGGTCCCGGAACGGGAAGTTCAGGGAGCATAGCTTTCGTTTCGAATTCAACCGGTCGGAAAATACATTACTGCGTACCAGCTCCGAAGGCATAGTCACGGTGAGTAAGCTGAACAGCAATGGCTTTTGGCAGGAGGCGGTGGTACTTGAGCACAGCCCCTGCTGTAGAGGCAAAAGCTATGAGCCGGTGATCGCAGGCTTTAGCCCCCGGCAGGACAAGATTATGACTTATGATTATTGGGCCGGCAAAATCAAGGTACTGCCGGTGGATAGCAACGGTCAGTGGACTCCGCTAACCCAGACTCAAGAGATCAGTCACCGTCGGCAAAGGGGGCCACAGCAGCCGTCTTTCAAAGTCACGGATCATAATTTACTGACTTACCGGGGTGGAACAGCGACCATCTGGGCATTTAATGATGACAGCAACTGCATGGAGGTGCAAAAGGTCATTGAGCGCAGTAAGTGGATTTGGGGTGCCCACATGAGTGATGATGAGCAGTATGCTGTGATCTTCGGTGTGGACCAGGCCATCTTTCTGGGGTGTGATGGCGATGGCGAATGGTCGCAAATCGGGGAGGTTTGTCATCCTAAAAGTTATTCAAAGGCCAGTAACGAACCTATCACAGGCTTTATTCACAAAGCATCCTTCAATGCCTCCAGACAATATGCACTGAGTATTGATTCAAATCATATAGCGATTATCTCTGGTTATGACGAAAACGGTTCATGGGAAGTAAAAACTGAAATTCAGGATTGTTCCGATGCCCGATTCAGTGCCTGCGGGCGCAAATTACTGGCCCAACTCTACAAACCTCTGTCTTGCAACAAGACTGATGACCCGCTGGATCAAGGTCAGACCCCTGATGAGCACAGCGACAATTGTTGCGAGGGCTACATAAGACGGACCTATAAAAGCTTTAAACTCTGGGACTGCAGCAGTAATGGTGGTCGGCTGGATAAAGTTCAAACCTGTGAGCACAGCGGCAGTAAAACAGTCATCTTCAGCCCGTCAGAGAATTTTCTTCTGAGCTACGGTGTTGAGTCGAATTTTGCCCGTATTTGGGGGTATGACGAGGAAGGTAACCTGGTTGAGAAAGCAAAGGCATTTCACCGAGGGGGGGTCTACTATGCGGCCTTCAACGCTCAGGAGGACAGTGTGCTGACCAGGGGTATTGGCCAAGAGGTAAAAATTCAGGGCCTGGACGGCCAGGGCAAATGGCAGGAACAGTTGGTGGTTAAACATCAAAGACAGATTCACGAATGCTGTTTTTCCGATTCAGGGCACCTTGCCTATACCGTTAGCCTGGACGGAACCGCGTGTATCCTGGGACGCGACAACGATGGCCAATGGATGAAACAGGCGATGACAAATCTGGTTGATGGCTACTCCATTGAAGGCGCCCAGTTTAATGGATTGGATGACCATTTTCTGATCTATGGCAAAAAAATAAACATAAAAGACAAGCACCAGCCAGGCCTTGTGCAACTATGGGGCTTAAATGATGATGGAAAATGGGCATTAAAAGAGCAGTTAAAACTGGATTACCCCGTGAAAAAGGCCAAATTTAGCCCTGATAGCGATCATTTACTGATCAAGTGTAACGATGATCGACGGGGATATTTTCGTTCAAAAAACGGTACGGTGTTACTCTGGAAAATTCCTGGCAGCCTGGCGGAAACAGCTGACACTTGAGGTGTTACTGAAGTTGACGTTTCTTTGCGAGCACGCAACGAAACGTCAACAGGCCCTGGGAATGAGGGCTGAATATTTTTCTTTTTTGCAAAGAGGTAACGGCAAATAAATTTTATCGTGTTGTTATTCAAATCGTCCATGCTGATCTCTGTTGTCAATCCAGCCCATCTGCCCATGTCGTATCACGCATACGGGGATCGTCGACCTGTTGGCCAAAGCAGTTGTAATGTTGCTCTTTGACCTGCTTGAACACAAACGGCTCAAACAGCATCCGGTATAGCTTGGTGTTAGTGCCACCGTGTTTTGTCTTGCGCGGGAAGCTCTCAATAAACTTTTCTTCTTCCAATTTTTTCAGGCTTGTGCAGATTGTGCCAGTGGTCACGCCAAGAAGCTTAGCCAGTAACCCCTGACTCGGCCAACACTCCCCTTCAGAGTTAGCGAACGTCGCCAGAACGACCAGCAGAAACTTCTGTGTCATGTTCAGCTTATCCATACCACTGGTATTAATTTTGACCCGTATCAAGATACCTATCCCGATTGTGTACGCAAACGAAATCATGTCTATACTGATCCCTGAGCTATCACTCACACGGAGTAATGGTTCGCTGTATGAATAGGAAAACCCGGTGAGGAGCTGCATACTCCGCTTGAGCCGGGTTTTTTCTTGCGTGGAAAAGATAGACCAAAACGGGGGGTATGCAAGACAAATACCCCCCTTTAGTTTCGCGGGGGTACCCTTTTAGTGAAACTAAAACAAACAAGATAAAGAACAATATAAAAAAACAAGTTGGCGGATTGTAATATTTTCTTATTTCATTTTCGGACTGCAAGTCCCAAAAATGTCAGGAGCTGGTCGTTATTTTTTCAGTGGGAGGAACTTTTGCCAAATTGACTGATCTATTGATCAGATACTGAATGTTCCGACCAGTAATGGTGGACGATTTACTCAATCACAGGATGCTACCGGTTCATGGCGGTGTAAATTTAATCCCTGTGCCAATATGACCGGAGTTATCATGGGACCAATAGCGCAAAAATGTCTGAACATCTGCCAAGCCTGGAAAAGTCCGCAAGCACAAACAAAGGTGATTGCTTTTGGTCGTGTGCTGAGCAGGGCAGCCGCAAGCAAAATCGAAACCGGTGAATGGCAGTTATTTAATAACCTGAAACCCCTTTTTGAATCAGTGGCTGCCTATAACAAATATGCTTCAAAAGTCTCTGAACCGGAGCAGCTCAAATCCCTGGAACGGTTGAAACGGAATGCACCTCCCGAGTTGTCGATCATCACTGCTATCGGTCAGCGTAAGCTGGAAATTATCGGGCTTAAGATTTCCATGATGCCATCCTCAGACGCTGTTCCGGGAGATGCATCACATCAGCATGAACAGCTCATTAGCATCGCAGCCGTTAATGATGGGCTGTTACAGGATATTGCGCTGAATAACAAGCATGCGGGCAATATCGATCCAGCGAAGGCTGACATTTTCCAATGCCAGGAAAATTATCTGGAATTTCAACTGGCGGCCTGTTTCGATCACCATATTATTGAAGCCAGCTTCAGCCCAATGAGCAAGAACCTGCTTATACGTGGTTGCAACGATGGGGGCGATTTCAGGCTGAAGATCTGGCGACAAGGTGCGGATGGCAACTGGTTGCAAAAAGGGGATGTTGAAGACTCTGCTTCTATCTATCGCTACGAGCTCAACAGGTCTGAAAATACGCTTCTGAGCAGCAGCTACGATGGCAGTGTCAAGGTAAGTACGCTGAACAGCGATGGCCGTTGGGAGGAGGCGGTGGTGCTTGCGCTTACCCCCTATGATGAAGACTATCCACGGATGGAGGCAGGCTTCAGCCCCGGGCAGAACAAAATTATGTCCTACGACCCACAGAACGGCAAAATCAACGTATTGCGCCAGGATAGCAACGGTCGGTGGATCCCGCTAACCCAGCCTAAAGAGATCCTTCACTATAAGGAAACCGGGCCACAGCAACCACCTCTTAAGGCCACAAACGATTATTTCCTGACTTACCAGGGCTCAAAAGTGACCATCTGGGCCTGTAATGATGAAAGCAACTGCCTGGAGGAGAAAAAGGTCTTTGAGTGCGGTGGGAACATTGCCAGTGCCCAGCTGAGTGATGATGAGCAACACGCTGTGATCTTCACCTGGGGTAACCAGACCATCTTTCTGGGTTGTGATGTCGATGGGAACTGGTCACAGATCGGGGAAATCTGTCATCCTGCGACGATCATAACCGACGACAACCAACATATTACCAACCTGGTTTGCAGAGCCTTGTTCAATGCCACCGGGCACTATGCGCTGACCAAAGATATAGACAACACAGTTATAGTTTCTGGCTACAATGCTTATGGTGTCTGGGAAGGAAAAGCAGAAATTCGTTGTTGTTCAGATGCCAGATTCAGCCCATCCGGGGGTAAAATACTGGCCCGTTTTGAAAGCGGTGGCTCTTTTAAACTCCTGGACTGCAAAAGTCCTGATGATCGCCTGGATCAAGGCCAGACCTTTGTCCATCACGCCAGTCGTGAAGCGCTTTTTAGCCCCTCAGAGAATCTTCTTCTGAGCTATGGCTATAAATCGAATTTCGCCTGCATTTGGGGGGATGATGAGGAAGGTAACCTGGTTGAGAAAGCCAGGGTGTATCACCTGGCGGGGATTGACTATGCTGCCTTCAACGCTCAGGAGGACAGTGTGCTGACCCGCGGTTGTGATTGGACCGTAAAAATTCATGGTCTCAACAGCCAGGGCAAATGGCAGGAGCTTTTGGCGTTTAAACATCTGCTGGAAATTCGTGAAGCCCGGTTTTCTACTTCAGGGCGCTTTGCCTATACCTTTAGCAAGGACACCACTGCTGCCATCCTGGGGTGCGATGACAATGGCAAGTGGACGACACTGGCCGTGACAGAACCTGGTGCCTATGGCATCCATGGTGCCCATTTCAATGCACTGGAAAACCATTTTCTGACCTATGGCAACAAAATAAACCGGAAAGACACAGACCAGTCTGGCCTTGTGCAACTCTGGGGCATCGGTGATGATGGCAAATGGAAACAAAAAGAGGAGATAATAGTGGATTATCCCATTCAACATGCCAAATTTAGCCCTGATAGTGAACATTTAGTGATTTATTGCAACGATGTTCGGCAAGAGCCTTTCCATTCAGAAGCTGGCATTGCGTTACTCTGGAAAATTCCTGCCAACGTACCAGGTGGTTAAGAATTGCGCCTTATTTTGCCAAATT
>NZ_JBLYNS010000068.1:0-26981 GCF_049310205.1 Endozoicomonas sp. ALC013
TCTTTGGGAACATCATGACACCGTTGATTCTGATAGGGTGATGTTTTGAATTTTTTGAAATCATCAACAACCATCTGATGGGTAACCTCGCCCAGGCTCTTTCCCTCATCTTTCAGGCGCTGCTTGATTCGCTCCCAGCGATCAGGGGTCAGTGAGCCAATGATGTCACCGGTTATGTTATTTACTAACTGATACCGGTCTTCATAAATATGGAGGCGGACCCTTTCAGTGCCCCGGTTAACCACCAGATTGTTACGGTCAGTTTGTTGCCACTCATTTCTTTGCAGGGTTTGCCGCTGGGCTTTGGTCAATGTTTGTTTCCCTTGCAGTGCCAGCACCAGCTGGAAATCCTCCTCTGCCATGTCCAGAATCGCATCTTCATCAATGGTGACTTCAGGGTGATCCTGTTTCAGTTTTGCCACCAGTGCCCAGCGCTCCTGATCCTGGGGGGAGGGGGTTGTGGCGCTCAGGCGCTTGCCTTTTCTGATGGTCTGTTGCATTTCAGCAAGCTGCGCGGGATACAAATGGCTTGAGTCACTCAGGCGGTCGTAACGGGAAATTGCTTCGAAACTTTCAGTGATTCTTTCCACTTTTCCCGTGATGATCATGATGTTTTGCCGTGTCTTTTGCTGATCCGCAGCACTGATATCGGGCATTTTCAAAATGAATTGCAGGCTTACCAGTTGTTCTCTCAGTGCGTCAAAGTAACCGTACAGATGGTCGTCGTCGCCCCCCTGTAACTGATTGGGCATCACCGGCTTGTTGGCATTGATCAAACCCCGCAAAAAGTTGGCGCGATCATTGACGTCCTTTGCGGTTCTTGCCTTGTGCAGTTGTTGCAAGAGGATATTGCACTCGTCGTGATAGCCCTTGATCAAAAAGTGTTTTATCTCTTCGAGATGGACACTTATCTGATTTTTCAGCTGATCAAACGTCTGTGGGCTTGTTGAAGCTTCGTTGCACAGAGCACTGCGCACTGCTGCTTGCCACAGCGCAAACTGCTTTATCAATTCCGGTCCGTAACGTTTCTGATAGGCGCTTTTAATGGCGTTTATTTGGGCATTGATGTGTTCCTGCCTTGCTTCCAGCTGAGCACCTGTACTGGAGTCCTTATCGACTTTAGTCAGCTGGTCAGCCACTTGCTCTAACTCTAAAGCCCGCTTTTTAACCTTGTTGAGCAGGAAGATTTTCCCTGTTGGCAGTTCTGCTGCTCTGCTGCCACCTACTGCACCCTCCACGGGCAAGGAATGTTCATCTCTGGCAGATGGAGGACTCAGTACAGAGCCTGGCGCAGACGCATCCCCAAGCCTTAGAACGGGAGGCCGGAGTACGAGTGTCGGGTTCCTCTGTGGCTCTATCGTGATGGTTCTACTGCCAGAAGATCCCCCGCGCTGGTGGAAGTGGAAAAGTGTGGCATTCACTGGTGCGGGGACGAAGTGATCCCAATGGGTGAATGAGGACAGGTCACATTGATGCTGGTGGGTTTTGGTCTGGCAATAGCCGGAGCCGGGCACGTCAGCCAGGCAGCATTGCCTGAAGAAGGCGGTCACTTCCTTTCGAATCTCCGCCAGGCGGGCCGAAGGGGCAGTAGAATCTGAAACGCCAACGCTGAATTTGGAAACCAAAGGCAGGTTCATATCTAGCATACAGATACTTCCATTATTAACTGTTGAGATACAAGCCCATACGCTGGTTCAGTTCCTGTTTATGGCTTGAGATGGATCTTTCCTGTTAGATACCCGGTTGGAAAAATAGTTCCCGAGTACTAGGATTTATTACACTCATTTTTACCCAGTATCGGCCCCAGGCGGCGGGATAAGCCATGACGGTTCTTCGCAAACAGTTCGTAGCCAAAATCAGCAATACAGGCGACGCCCGGCCAGCGTAAAGGGGCAACCAGGCACCCCATACCTACAGCTTCCCAGGCCGCCAGAGTTGCATCCACCCCCTTGACTACACGGCCATCAGCCAGCTTCGCGTGAATAACCCGATCCAGTTCTGCCAGGTCAAATTCCGGGTATTTTTCCTGAAAACCATCCTGTCTGATATCAACCAGCTTCAGTAAACCTTTGCGGTTCTTTTTCGCCAGATGATCGACTTCACGCATGCACAGCGGGCATTCTCCATCGTAGAAAAGCGTAACAGGCAGGGATATTTCTTTTCTTTTTAGCACCATAACTGCAATCACCGAAGGTAAATGATTTTTCGAGAATGTAAGCAACCTTTAATAAACGTTTTTTTGCCAATTTTACGGCCCGGGCAGTGCTCCAGATCAAACAATTGGCGGATATTACTTATTAGCACAAACAATGCGAATTATTATCATTCATGTTATTGAACACCTTTTATGCTTCGAGTAACCTACGCTGCTGTTAGGTCATTCAACACTATTATCGCTCCTGGTCATGCCTAAAAAAGCTTTCTTCACATTGCTGATATCCGTTGCGGCCCATGTGGCGGTGGTGGTTGCGCTGGACCACCAGGAATCTGAGCCCAGAACCATTTATATGGGTTCTATCCAGGCACCGGTTTCCGTGAGCTTTGCCACGGTCAGCCAGCCGGAACCGCCGGTCAAAGAGCCGGTTGTTCAGGAAGAACCTGAGCCTGAACCAAAGGTAGTCCAGAAACCGATAGAGAACGCCAGGCCCGTTCTTGAAAAGAAAGCACCCAAGCCAGAGCCGGTAAAGAAAAAACCGGAAAAAATCACCGAAAAGTCCAAACCCGTTGAGAAGACCAGGCCTGAAGTGACTGAGCCGGTGATGGCAAAAACCGTGACTGAGAGAAGCCCGTCCCCCGGACTGAGCAACGAGCCCGTGATGGTGAGTGAACCGGAAATCCGTGACTGGGTTCAACCCCGCTACCCGAAACTGGCGCAACGGAGAAATCAGCAGGGCGTGGTGATGCTCGATGTAATTGTTGATGAACGGGGTCACCCGATCACCATCGATATTCTTGAGTCATCCGGCTACCCCGTGCTGGACAGGGCAGCCATTGATGCCGTTAAGCGCTGGTCATTCAAGCCCGAGCAACGTAATAGCCAATTTGTGAAATCCCGGGTGCATATTCCCGTCGCATTTGAAATCAGTTGATTCAGCAAACCATTTACTACTGAGCAGGTAACGCCATGTTGACAGAACACCTTGCATCACTGGGGATCATGGCCTGGCCATTACTGATCACCTCTTGCCTTGGACTGGCCATGATTCTTGAGCGGCTGGTGACCTATGCCCTGCTGCCCTCCATGAACCGCAAGGGGATGACCGCACTGTTTAATGAAGTGCGTCAATGCTGTGGCAGCGATAAGCAGGCACAAAGCAAGGACAATCTTTGCCAGGATCTTAGCCAGGGCAAAGGCATTCGTCAGGGGGTTGCAGTGCTTCTGAGCCACAGCACCTGGGAAAAGTCGATGCGTGAGGAAGTGGCTGGCCTGTGGCTGCTGAAGCAGAAGCGTAGCCTGAATGCCTGGCTGAAGCCATTGATGCTGATTGGTGTGCTGGCCCCTATGCTGGGTCTGCTGGGTACCGTATTGGGTATGATCGATATGTTCCGTGATATTGCCGCCGTGGCCGGTCCGGTCACTCCGGATATTCTGGCTGCGGGTCTGTGGCAGGCGATGTTCACCACCGCATTCGGTTTGATCATCGCAATTCCAGCCCTGGCGGCGGCTCACGGTTTTGGTGTCTGGGCTAACCATTATCTCTCCAAGCTGGAGTTTGCCCTGAATCACACTAACCTGCTGCTGGAAGGCCTGACGATGGACGACGACGGTTTAGCCACTTCGCCTTCAGCACCTGCTGTTAAGAGTTTGACGGAAAAGGGTAGTGCCAGCTCAGAGACTGGCCAGCCAGACGTCCTCCGTGCCGGAGCGGTAGCGGCATGATTCGCATCAACGATATTGATGAAACCAGTGCATCACTCTCCATGGCGGATCTGACGCCGCTGCTGGATGTGGTGTTTATCGTCATGGTGTTTCTACTGTTCACCGCCAATGTACAGACCCTGAGCCTGCCGGTGGAACTGCCTCAGGCAACCCGGCAGGAGGCGTCGGTCACCACGGCCCCAAAAACGCTGACCGTCAGTATTCTGGAACAGGGTGAGCCCTGGGCTATTGGTGAACAGAAGTTTGAGCAGTGGGAAGTGTTCGCTACCACTTTGTTGAAACAGGTGAAAGAAGCTCCCGGTACCACTGTACTGATTGCCGGTGATAAAGATGCCCCCCTGGGCAATCTGGTCAAGCTGATGATGTTTTTCAGCCAGCACAAGATTGACGCTGCGCAGGTGCTGATGGAACAGGAAGATGGTAAAGGCGAACCATGAAGAAAACGTTTAAACCACTGTTGGCCGCCCTGGTGGCTGTTTCTGCTGCCATGGGTGGCAACGCTGCACTGGCGCACGGATCACACGACAATCAACGTATTGTCTCTGCTGGCAACGGGGTAACCGAGATTATCTATGCCCTGGGTGCCGGTGATCAGGTGATTGCCGTTGACCAGACCAGCACCTGGCCCCTGGAAGTCAACCAGTTGCCCAGGCTCGGCTATCATAAACAGCTGTCTGCTGAGGGGATTCTGGCGCTTGGGCCTACCCTGCTGATCGGCACTGAAGACATGGGCCCAACGGCAACCCTGACCCAGTTGAAAAGTGCCGGTGTTGCGGTGGCAGCCCTGCCCCTGGAGCATACCGCTGACAGCATTGAACATCAGATCAAGTCACTGGCCGGTATTCTTGGTAAAGAGGAACAGGGCGAAGCGCTGTGGGACGACATCGAAGACTCCCTGGATGAGGCGCAAGCCATGGCCAGTGCTTATCAACAACAGCATGAAAAGAACGTACCGGTCCTGTTTGTCCTGACCATGGGCGGGCGCTCCCCAACCATCGCCGGTACCGGCACTGCGGCTAATGCGATCATTGGTCTGGCAGGGGGATACAACCCTGCGGCAGAGCAGTTTAAAGGGTACAAGGCACTGTCCAATGAAGCCATGCTGCTGCTGGCACCCGAGGTCATCATTTTTCCGGGCTCAACCAGTAACCCGGATATGACACCGGCAAAACTGCTGGACCAGATGCCCATCCTGAAGCAGACGCCTGCTGGTAAAAACGGCCGGGTGGTGGCCATTGATGGCAATATGCTGCTGGGCGGCCTCGGCCCAAGAACGGGGGATGTTGCACTGTCCCTGGCGAAATCTTTTTACTTAGACCAAGGTAATCCATCCTCCAATGAGTCGTAACCATCAGGGGGCACTGCTGTTAACCGCGCTGGCAATCCTGCTGCCAGTCGTGGTGATTGTGTCCATTGGCGTGGGCGCTGTGCCCATTCCCGCAGGTGATATTCTGACCATACTGTTTGACCGGCTGGGTTTGTCCGACAGCACCATCAGCAACCAGTCTGCGCTGATTATTGAGTCCATTCGTTTACCCAGAACACTGCTGGGGCTGATTGTCGGTGGCTCGCTGGCGGTGGCCGGTGCCTCCATGCAGGGCCTGTTCCGAAACCCACTGGCGGACCCCAGTATTGTCGGTGTCTCCAGTGGTGCGGCCCTGGGGGCGGGTATTGCTATTGTCCTGGGTGGTCTGCTGTTTGCCGGCGCTCCATCCCTGGTGCAAAGCTACAGCGTTTCCATTCTGGCCTTTGTTGGCGGGGTACTGTCCACCTGGCTGGTGTATAAAGTTGGTACCACCAGCAACGGCACGTCGGTGGCAACAATGCTGCTGGCCGGTGTGGCGATCAATGCCCTGGCCGGTGCCGGAATGGGGATGTTGAACTACGTCGCGGACGATACCATGCTGCGCAACCTGACCTTCTGGCAGATGGGCAGCCTGGGGGGCACTACCTGGGACCTGGTGATTATCTGTGCCACGTTATTAATCCCGGTGGTTCTGATTCTTGGCCGTTATGGCCTGGTGCTTAACGCGCTGCTGCTGGGTGAGTCGGAAGCCCGCCACCTGGGCATTGATGTCCAGAAGGTGAAACTGACCCTGATTTTCCTGACGGCCCTGGCCGTGGGGGTTTCCGTTTCCGTCAGTGGATTTATCGGTTTTGTGGGACTTGTGGTTCCTCATCTGATTCGCCTGGCGGTTGGCCCGGACCATCGTATTCTGTTGCCAGCCTCGGCCATGCTGGGCGGTATTCTGTTACTGGTAGCGGATATGCTGTCCCGCACCATTGTCGCCCCGGCAGAACTTCCCATCGGTATTGTCACTGCCCTGATGGGTGCCCCTTTCTTCCTGTCACTGTTGTGGCAGCAACGTAAAAGGATTGTCTGATATGGCCTCTGGTAAGGAAAGCGCAGCGGTAAACACGCTGGAAGTTCGGGGCGTATCGGTGCAGATCGGAGACAGGCACCTGCTTCAGGACATTAATCTGACCCTGAAGCCCCGGGAAGTGGTCTCGGTGCTTGGCCCAAACGGTGCCGGTAAAAGCACCTTGATGAAAGTCATCAGTGGCGAGAGAAAACCTTCCAGCGGCGAAGTGCTGCTTAATGGTCGCAGTGACTGGCCATTGAACCATCAGGCATTGATGCTCGGCGTGTTGCCGCAGTCATCCTCGTTGAGCTTTCCCTTTACGGCGGAAGAAGTCGTCCTGCTTGGCCGCATTCCCTGTGCCAGTCACCATGATGAAAACCTGATGATTACCCGGGAAGCGCTTAACAAAGTTGATGGCTTGCATTTGCAGGATCGTCATTACACCACCCTTTCCGGTGGTGAACGCCAGCGTGTGCATATGGCGCGGGTATTGGCTCAGATCTGGGATGAAAGCCCTTATGGTCAGCGCTACCTGTTGCTTGATGAGCCTACATCGGCACTGGACCCGGCCCATCAACAGCTGACCCTGAAAATGGCCAGACAGGAAGCAGACCAGGGCATCGGCGTGATGGTTATCATGCACGACCTGAATCTGGCCGCGCGTTACTCTGACCGGATTGTGATCCTCAGAAATGGCAGGATAGCAGCAGAAGGCACACCCCATCAGGTTCTGACCCCGGAAACGATTGGACAAGTGTTCGATATTGAGGTCAGTGTATCTGAGCACCCGGCCTATCACTGTCCGCTGGTTGTGAACCATTAATTGGTCGTTTAAGCGATGGCCTGACGATGCAGCGTCAGGCCTAAAACAACAAGCGTTACCCTCCTGCCAGCACCGGCTCTCCGTGCCATTGTTCTGCCTTATTCCCGGAAGAAATACGACTCTTTGTCGCAAGGCCATGGGCAAACGTCTCAAATACCTGGGATATATATTTTTCCAGGGAGCGCAGTCCCGGGTCTTGATCCGTTTCAATAAAGTCATGAATCATGTCATGACCGCTCTGTGGTAAGGTGAAATCGGCAAAAAGCTTACCCGCCGACTGATAACGCCTTTCCTTATTGGGAATCATGGTTTCAAAGGCAATTCTCTGTTTCGCGCCGGTATCGAAACCGTCAAATACGACTTTATCCAGTCTGGAGGCAATGGCCTCAAGCTCAGGATCGTGGGTGCTTAATTCATGAATATCACGGTTACCGGCAAGAATGATGGTCTCAGGCAAACGTACTTCTGTTTTCAAATAGGGACTGTAGTAAGAACGATTGGACGGATCGAGCAGCTTCAACATAAACGAAAGTACATCTTTGCTTTTCTCGTTTCCGGAGATGAAGAGCCGATCAAACTCATCAATCAGCAGAACCTGATTATGGTGATTAATATCTTGGCTTGAATCGGTACGGGCAACAATCGCATCCAGAATTCTGCCGGCCCTGGCATTGGCACTTTCAAACGGGGTTCCGACAATATCGTCAATGGAGGCACCATCAAGATTGACAATGGCAAGGTTAGTCCCCATCGCTTCCGCCAGCTGTTTGGCTGCATGGGTCTTGCCGGTTCCGGGTGCGCCCAGGAAATAAATCGGGTAATGGCTATCATGGATTGAGGAATCGGTCTGCTGGTAAATCAACTCAGAATGGACAAACCGTTTTAACCGTTCGCCTACGTGGGTTGGGTAGTCCTGCAAGGCTTCCTCAATTTTCGCTTCATCGTACACCAGTGCTTTGGAGTAAAACGGAAGCCTTAATGCTTTATCCAGAATTTTCTGCAACCGGTTGAGTGCTTCGCCGCCAGGGCTTCGCCAGAAACTGTAAAACAGCTCATCCTCGATGTAATGTTGTGTGCGTTTGTCCAGCAATGCTTTCTTGGCACCATAGGCCAGAATCAAATTCTCCTCGGCCAGCTTGGGCGCAAATATTCCGTAATAAACATTCATGGTAAATGGAACAGATGTCGCCACTATTAATGTGCCGACCATCGTAAAAGACACGTAAGCTAACAGGTTAGTAAAATCCGAGCTGGTCCTCACAAATTGGTAAATGGCTCCTTTGTACGAAAATGCTGTTCCAGCAATAGCAAAAGCAGGAACATAAAACGCCAGATAGGGTAACGACTCATAGAGAGAATACTCCTTCAGTACCCAGTTGTACTGCCGTTTTGCTTCAGCCCAGCCTGCCCTTACCTGAGCTTCAATGGGTTGTCCCCCATATCCGGGGGCATTCAGACGATCAAAGAAACGGTTGTTTGCCATATATTGCCTGACATAGCTGATGTGTAATTTATCCGGTGTTACCGCAGTCTCATCTGCCAGGGCAATGGGACACAAAATAAAGGAGACTAAAAAGGAAATACAAAACTGCCTGAACTGCTTCATCAATTTAACCTTATTAACTTTGTTCGATTTGCGCAGTTAGACAATATTTTCCTGATCAAGGTTCACAGGCATGAACTAATCCAATGATTGCGGTAATTCCGGTGACCATTCACATCCCGGAAATGGCCTGCATGGTCGTCACGTAACCACAACAGTCCCACAGTGGTAAACCGAAGTTTTTCACCTGAAATCTGTTGATCTGTATCAATTGCACACCACCTTACAAATCAAAATAATAATAATTCTCATTTTGCTAGTTAGAACGATCCGATTATGGTTGCCAGACACACCCTGGGTCCCGAGCTGACCGGGATATCATCCCCTGATCCACTGAAGTTTGCCTTTACCGGCAAGAAGTCAGCCCACACCCACAGCGGCTCCATTCCGGTTCCTGCCGGGCAGACTCAGGCTATGTACCGGCAACTTATGGATAGCCCTGCTAACCCACAGCTGCTCACGGACAGTAAGCGACTGGCCTATATTCATATTCCTTTTTGCAGAACCCATTGCTCTTACTGTGGCTTCTTTCAAAACACCACCAAAAAAGATGAAATTGCCCGCTATGTCGACTATCTGGAGCGGGAAATTCGCCTGTCGGCACAGGATGCCTGGACTCAGGGAGGCCTGTTCCATGGCGTCTATTTTGGCGGCGGGACACCCACCGACCTGACCCCGGAGCAGATTATTCGCCTTGGCAATGCAGTATGTGAGTCCCTGCCACTGGCCAACGATGTTGAGATGACCTTTGAAGGCCGTTTTCATGGCTTTGATAACGACAAAATCGCAGCCTGCCTGGAATCCGGGTTTAACCGCTTCTCCCTGGGGGCACAGAGTTTTAATACCACCATCCGCCGCCGCATGAGCCGGATCGACTCCGGTGAATTCCTGCTGGAAAGGCTGGACTAAGTCAGCAGTCTGAACAATGCAGCCGTCGTCGTAGACCTGATGTTCGGTCTGCCGGGCCAAACCCTGGATGACTGGGAGCAGGATCTGCACACCTTCCTGCAATCCAAAGCCCATGGTGTCGATCTTTATCAACTCATTCTGCTGGGTTCCAGCCGGATGAAGCAGTCGATTGACAATGGCTCCATGCCCGAGCCGGCCAGCTCACCGGAGCGTGCGGAAATGTTCCGCCGGGGCGTTGATATCCTCAGTTCCCACAAAGTGGGTCGACTGACTGTCAGCCACTGGGGACGGGATACCCGGGAGCGGAATATCTACAACCACGGGGTAAAATCCGGTGCCGAAATCATGCCGTTTGGTGCCGGTGCCGGTGGTAACTTTGCCGGGCACAATGCCATGAGCCTGAGAACACTGCCCGCCTATTACGAGGCCCTGGATGCTGGCCAAAAGCCCCTGATGATGATGAGCAAAGCCACGGGTAATAAACCGCTGCTGGGCACCATCGGCTCGGGTTTTGACCGTGGCTGGTTGGAAATCGGCAAGCTTGACCATGTTGCTGGTGCAGGCATGAGCGAGCACTGCATGCCGCTGTTTGACGCCTGGCAGGACAATGGCCTGGCCACCATTCACCATGGCATTCTCGATTTGACGCTGCCCGGGCAATTCTGGAACGTCACCATGCACCAGGCCCTGATTAATTTTCTTGAACAACATCCTTTTGCTGGAAAAAACACGGAGAAAGCTGCATGACTCTGGCTCAACAGGTACAGGATATTCTGACCGGAAACCCGGCCATTTTACCGGCAGATATAGCTAACCAGCTCAATGCCAGCGAACTGGACGTGATTCAGGCCATGCCCGCTGACATGGTGACATTGATTGATGCCAGCCATTACCTGGATGTCCTGCGGGATATCAAAACCTGGGGCGAACTGACGCTGGTGATTGATGTGGATGGTTCAATTTTTGAAATGGTTGGCCATTTCCCGAAAGGGGGTGAAAAGTTCGGCTATTACAATCTGAGCGACCGCCGGACACCGCTGAAAGGACACCTGAAGCTGGATAATGTTGCGGTGATCGCCCTGGTCAGCAAGCCCTTCCATGGTGTAGCAACCCGCTCGGTGCAATTCCTGAGCAAACAGGGCCGTATGTTGTTCAAAGTTTACCTGCGTCGGGATAAAGAGCAGAACTTTTTGCCGGAACAGCTGGAAAAATTTGAGGCGTTGAAGAGACTCTCTGCCGCCTGACTATCTACCCGGTAACCAGGATTACCGGGATTTAAAACTTGCGTCTGTGATCTTCCTCCTGAGGCCTCCGTCACCACCCGGAGGCTGGTCGGGAGTAGCCTGCGAATTTGCAGCAAAACCCAATGTCTGGTTGACTCAAATATTGCAAGAATGGTGTCCGGGAGGAACTTTTAACAGAAAGAACAGTCTCAAGGCAGAATTCAATAATTCCATAATCTAATGGATATACCTGCCTGCTCTGATTCACACGCTATTGCTTGTTGCTTTCAGGATACCGCTTCGTCTGGACCTGGTACATCGGGTCAACTCTTCTTCCGTGAAATAGCAGAAGCAGCAAGTATTCTATGTGCCATGGGTACTCATAAAACTAATGAACGCCACCTTCAGCAGCCAACGAAATCTTTTCACAATGCATTGAATGATTCCCGGTTTGAAAACAGATCGATCGTCATCGCTTATAACGATAATGAAGAAGATCAACCACGTCACTTACCGGCAACAACAGGATCGCAGAATAATGATCCTGCCCCCGTGTATATTCCTGAAAATGAACGGTTTTCAATCTATTCTCTGTTAGGGTTAGGGGGTGAAATTCATTCATCAGACGATTTAGCCTTGGCAAGAGTTGATGAGTCTGATGAACGTTGCTCCTTACCCATTGAGCACGAAAAGGAGCCTCGTAAAGCGCTCACCGATACACAGCACCGAAGGGAGCGCTATAAAAATGACCCTTCCTACGCCGAGCAACTCAGGAAGAAAAGCAGGGAACGTTACCGAAATGATCCCGCTTACGCAGAGCGCCAAAGGAAGCGCCAAAGGGATCGCAAAAGAGAGCGCTACCACAATGATCCCGTTTACGCAGAACACAAAAGGGAGCTCAAAAGAAAGCTTCGCAGAAATCCCGTTTATGTAGAATTCGAAAGGAAGAAAAACAGGGAACGCTACCAGAATAATCCCGCTTACCGAGAGCGCCTAAGGGAGCGCCAAAGGGAGAGCAGAAGGCTGCGCTACCACAATGATCCTGATTTCGCAGAGCGCAGAAGAGAAGCGTCACGAAGATACCGCTTACGCAAAGCACAAAAAAATGCGTCACCAGAATGATCCCTGTTTTGCCAATAGATAAGTAGTTAACCAAATGAAATCATATTAAAAAGCAATTCTAAATGAACTTTTGCAAAATAATTCAGTCAAATAGACGTATCCCCTGTTTGCCGCAGCATTACTGCCATAAAAATTGTGGGATATAAATAACTAATATTCTGAGGATATAAGACATATGAATGTCTCTCATCGTACTCCACCGGTGATCAAACAGCCACAACAAGTGGAACATCGGTCGGCCGGTTATGGCTGTGATTTTCACGCTGTTAAAGAAACTGCTAAAATTTCGAGTGGCTATGGTGCTATCGGTGCCTTCGGCGGTTACATGGGGGGTGCATTAATATCCAAGTGCCAAATCGCTTATGCCTTCCTCGGCATACCTATTGGTTTTGCCAGTCTTGCCTGTCCTGTAGCCACCTTTATTGGCATCTCTAGTCACTGCGCTTGCGTCAAGAAACTTCCGGAACGACAGATCGCCATCTGTACTGAACCAGTCTCCCACACTGGTGACAAGCAACAGAGCTCGGAGCAACCATCGGTATCATCTCCACCATACTGGGATCCCAACAGCATGGCTCCTCCACCGTATCCGGGAGAGGGAGATGCATTCATCTTCATAGATCCCTCATCGTATTCGTTCGTTTGTAGCAAATGCACAGCTCCCATTCAGTCTCAGCCAGGATTGCAGAGTTCTTTTGATGACTCATTCCAAGTTTTCAAACAGCCTCTGGTATCGTGGGAGGGGGATCAGCAGGGGGCAATTTCTTAGGGTCTGCTTTGACTTGACGAAAAGGCTCTCTTGCCATAACTGAGATGCTTAAATAATTAATGCATCACTTTAATCAATGTGCTGGCAACGGTCTTGGTCTGGCTTCTGGTCATACCAGGATATATTGGCAGTGAAAGACAGTGTTCGGATAACTGCTCACATACGGGTAGTTCATGTTCACCGTCTTTACCTGCCAATGCCCTTTGCTTATTTAGAGGCAACGGGTAATAAATAGCACTGGCAATACCTTCACCGGCAAGGCGCTTCCTGACCATATCCCGGCCAGTGGGCAAAACAACCGTAAACTGATGATAAATATGTTCCTGCTGCCCATGAGGAAAGAGTACCTCACTATCGTTCAGGAATTCTCGATACCATTGTGCCACCTGTTGTCGCTGAGCATTAAACACCTCTATATGCTCCAGCTTGACTCTTAACAGGGCCGCCTGAATTTCATCCAGACGACTGTTGTAGCCCGGGCACTCATGGTGGTACTGGTATGCACTGCCGTGATTTCGTAGCATCCGTACCGTTTCGGCGACTTTTAATTCGCTGGTAATGACCAGACCACCATCACCAAATCCACCAAGGTTTTTACTGGGGAAAAAACTGAAAGTACCGAGCAAACCGAAATTGCCGGTTTTTCGGGATTGATAACCAGCACCAAAGGATTGTGCACAGTCTTCCAGCAGGATTAAACCATGACGATCACAGACGGCCTGAATCTCCCGAAGCGCTGCAGGTAAACCAAAAAGATGGACAACCAGCACAGCCCTGCAACGGGAAGTGATACTTCGCTCCAGCTCAAGGGGGTCAATATTGAATGTCTCTGAGTCTATATCAACCAGAACGGGCGTTGCCCCCACCTGGATAATGGCCTCCGCTGTGGAAAAAAAGGTAAAACCCGTGGTTAATACCTCATCTCCCGGCCCTATACCGGCAGCATGGAGAGCAAGAACAAGTGCATCGGTACCATTTGCACAACTGATGGCGTACCTGGCTCCGAGGTAATGAGCGACCTCCTGTTCAAAAAGCTCCACTTCTTTCCCCATGATAAAACGACCACTGCGCAATACTTCCAGCGCTTTTTTTTCTAACTGCGCCTGAATTGGCCGATGCCATGCCTGCACATCCACCATTGGGATAGTATTCATTTTTTTTTGATTCATGGTGCCCCTTTTACACTCAATAAAACGGTACCGATTATTCGCTATATGGTTATTTTATCCTTTGCCAGCCGTTCAACGTTTGCTGTCAGAGGCTTACACCCGTCTTATGAATAATCTCCGAAATTCTATTCGCGGCATGCAACGCATCTCGACCATCTTCACCGCTGACCTTTGGGGGGCTTGCAGCAATAACACTCAGAAGAAAGTCTTCAATCTCCAGCCTGAGCGCATCACTGCCCTCATAACTCTGCTCCTGACATTCGATGGCCGGAACCCCCGGATGCAACTCCCCTTCACCTTTGAAGAAATGGCTGACTTTCAACGCTTGAAAATCAACGCAGATACAGGAGCATTTCTGGAAAATCCGCATTTTCCTTTTGCTTTTCTGACTGATTCGACTGGCGGTCACATTGGCAACACAGCCATTGGCAAACGACAAACGGGCCTGGGCAATATCAATGGTGTCTGACAAAACCGCACTGCCATTGGCCGCAATATCCAGTATCGGGGAATCCACCATATTCAGAATAATATCCAGGTCATGAATCATCAGATCCATAATCACATTGATGTCCATGGATCGTGGCTTGAAGCTGGACAGGCGGTGAGACTCAATAAACCGGGGCTGGTTAACCTTGTCGGCAACGCACCGCAGTGCTGCGTTGTAGCGCTCCAGAAAGCCAACCTGGAGGATCAGTTGTTGCTTCCTGGCCAGCTTAATCATCTCTTCAGCCTGGGGTACATTGCTGGCAATGGGCTTTTCCACCAACACATGCACGCCCGCTTTCAGAAAGTCACTGGCTATGGCGTGATGCAGGGCGGTAGGAACAACAACACTGACGGCATCAACCTGCCCGATCAGGTCCCGGTAATTACTGAAATAATGGGTGTTGCAGCTGCTGGCAACCTGCTGGCCACAGGTCTCGTTGATATCGGCAACGCCCACAAGGTGGCTGGATGCCAGCCGGGCATACTTCTGAGCATGAAATTTACCGAGATAACCCGCTCCAATCACTGCCGTTCGTAGCATTTGCTGGCATCACTCTCTGGCTTATGGGAACGCCGCCACTCTGAACAGTATTGACCCGGTTATGGAATTGGTATTAAAACGATATTCCCTGATCAAGGTTGTCGATGAATAGAAGCAGTAAAGAAAAGATAGACAGAAATTGCAGTTCTGCTAGAAGAAGAGGAAGAAATGGGGCAGAAAGTGAAAGGCAGCGAGGCACGCTGCCTTAGCCCGGATATTTCATAAACTGCCCCGAATCTCGCGCCGGACTTTGTCGCTCTAAGGGATTTTGTGAGGGAGCGCCGTACCGGGGAGTACGGTCGACTGAGCAAAACTCCCTTAGAGCGACAAAGGACAAGCGAGAGTGAGAGCACGTTTATGAAATATCCGGGTGAGGATGCTGACCAAGAATAGACTGCCGCAATCAGCTGCGCTTGCCTTATACGCTCACCTCGGCATGTTTATGACCACCGATAGCAGTTCTGTAGTCCAGCTCAATCTTGTTGATGACGCGGTCACCATCGAGCAGACACCCAGAAATACGGCGGTTTATTGCTATGAAAAGAGATTACAACACGTAACCACCCGACCATTTGCAGCCATATTCACTGACTGCCCATGGCCGGGTATGACTCAATCAAATCCCGAAAAAAATAAATTTCAGAACAAATAATGTGGCCAGAATCCACATACTGATACTGACTTCACTGGTCCTTCCCGCCAGCAGTTTTACCAGTGGGTAAGCGATAAACCCGAGAGCAATGCCGTTAGCGATGGAAAAGCTCAGCGGCATCATAATGGCGGTAATCAGTACCGGACCCGCTTCCGTCAGATCATTCCAGTCAATGTTTGCCAGACTGCCTGCCATCAGCACGGCAACATAAATCAGGGCACCGGCTGTCGCATAGGCGGGAACCATGGCCGCCAGTGGCGAAAGGAACATGCAGAGCAGGAACAAAACACCCACAGTGACGGCTACCAGGCCTGTTCGTCCACCGGCTGCGACACCTGAAGCACTTTCTACATAGGATGTCACCGTCGGTGTTCCCATCAGGGCACCTGCCCAGGAAGCGGTGCCATCGGTAACCATCGCCCGGTTCATGTTGTGCATCTTGCCATTCTCGTCAGCCAGACCAGCTTTATCGCCAACGGCAATCAACGTTCCGGTGGTATCAAACAAATTCACAAACATGAAAGCAACGATAACGCCCAGCATCTCGGGTTTCAGGGCACCCATGATATCCAGTTTACCAACCACAGGTTCAAGGCTCGGTGGGGCGGAGTATATTCCCTGAAAGGCGATATCCCCAGCCAGAAGGCCTATGCCCGAAACAACGACAATGGCGGTCAGCACCGCTCCCTTGAAGCCACGGTAAGCCAGCCCCAGAATCAACAGCAGACTCAAACAGGCCATCACCGGGCTGAACTGGGTAATATCACCCAGCGTGATAATAGTACCCGGGCTGGCCACCACAATACCGGCATTTTTCAGACCAATCAGTGCGAGGAAAAGGCCAATACCGGCGGTAATACCCACTCGCAGACCTTTCGGAATGCTGTTGATAATCCACTCACGGATTTTGAACAGGCTCAGCAGCATAAAACCGATACCCCCCCAGAAAACGGCACCCATCGCCTGTTCCCATGAGTAGCCCATACCCAGCACAACGGCATAGGCAAAGAACGCATTCAGGCCCATACCGGGTGCCAGGCCTACGGGCCAGTTGGCATACAGGCCAATAGCGATGGAGCTCAAACCGGCGACAATACAGGTAGCCGCAAACAAAGCACCTTTATCCATACCGGCATCGGCAAGCATACCCGGTATCACAAACACCACGTAACACATGGTGACAAAGGTGGTGAAACCGGCCACCAGCTCGGTTTTTACCGTTGTGTTATGTTCCTTAAGCTTGAATAACCGCTCGAGAAACGTGGGCTTCTCATCGGCCAAAGGCAGTGGTCTTGTATCCGCTCTATTCATAGAGGCTCTAATCCTGTTGTAGAAAATTTTAAGATCCCGGTCATACGGAAGCAGAGCCTCCCGGATTCAGGTACCTGTATTCTGTCGTGAAAATCGTTACCCAGCCTGGCAAGACTAACAACCTGGACTGGAACAATGCAAATTTCTGACTATATAGTCAATAAAATTCACAGTTGGTGGCTTGCTATTTTACTGACCAGATAGTCAAATTAATGCAAATTAACAGGCTGGAAATGCCATACAGCCCGCCCAACGGGAGCTTCAGAGTCTGTTGCAAAAGGCCTGTCATGGCATAGAAAGACAAAATAAAAAGAAAAGGACATGCCATCGTGATTCGCTTTCTTCTTAACGATCGGCTCGTCGAAGTTGAGGACACCGCTTCAGATACCACGGTTCTTGATTATCTTCGAGGCAACGCTGAAACCAGCTCTGCAAAGCCTGCCACTGAACAGCGTACCGGCACCAAAGAGGGCTGCTGCTCAGGTGACTGTGGCGCATGCACTGTTGTGGTGGGTGAACCAGAGGGCGATCGGCTGAAATATAATACCATGAACGCCTGTATTGCGCTGCTGCCTTCGCTGCATGGTAAGCAGCTACTGACCGTAGAAGACCTGGAAGGTTCGGCCCACCCGCAAGATAACCAAAACAAGAGCGAGTTACACCCGGTACAGCAGGCACTGGTTGACCACCATGGGTCGCAATGTGGCTTCTGTACCCCGGGCATTGTGATGTCGTTATTTGCGCTTCACCATGAACCTGCAGAAAACCAACCGGATGTTCTTGAGGCCCTGGGCGGCAACCTGTGCCGGTGCACTGGCTACCGCCCCCTGATTGATGCCGCTGAGAGCCTGGCCAATGGGCAACCGGATGACAAATTCTTCAGGCACCGGGCAGAAACCTTATCCAGACTGCAAACCATAGAACAACAGGGCAGTGTCAGCGGTAACGGTGCATTTATTCCTGCCAGTGAAGATGAGTTCGCCCGGTACCTGGTGGAAAACCCTGACGCCAGAATTCTGGCCGGTGGCACCGATCTTGGGCTCGACGTGACTCAACAGCTGAAGAAAATAAACAAACTGGTATTGGTAAAGCGTATTCCTTCTCTGCAGACCATACACGAGGAAAACAATGAGCTGGTGATTGGTTCGGCTGTTACTTATCGGAGCCTGAAACCCATACTGTCGAAGTACTTTCCTGAGTTTGCACAGATGCTGGACCGGCTGGGCTCCCAGCAAATACGCAATCAGGGAACTCTGGGCGGTAACATCGGCAACGCCTCGCCCATAGGCGACACTCCCCCTGTGTTACTGGCGCTGGATGCCTCTCTGGATCTTCGTCACGGAGATACCCTTCGAAATATCCCCCTGAACCGGTTTTTCCTGGATTACAAAAAGACTGAGCTTAAATCCGGCGAGTACATTGCCCGAATCCGTATTCCCACAACCCCTCACCAGTTGAAAGTCTATAAGCTCAGCAAACGCTATGGTGATGATATCTCCACCGTCCTGGCCGCGATCAATCTGGAGACCAACGACGATGGACACATAACCAGGGCAAGAGTGGCATTGGGTGGCATGGCGGCCATCCCCAGGCGTGCAGACTTGTGTGAGCAGATTTTAACGGGATCACCACTGAACCAGGAAACACTCAGTCAGGCCAAGGCCGCTCTGTGTCAGGAGTTCAGCCCGATGTCCGATGTCCGGGCCAGCAGCGAGTATCGTCTTGTAGCCGCCTGCAATTTGCTGGAGCGTTATTTTATGGAACTGTCTGGCCAGAATGTAAGGATTATCTGTCATGCGTAAACTACCGGATCTGGCCAGTGAACAGCAGCAAAGTCCTATAAGCGGAAACCGCTCGGCTAAACACGACAGTGCTCATCTGCATGTGACGGGTAAAGCCCTCTATATTGATGACCGCCCGGAAATGGCCAACCAACTGCATGCCGGGTTTGGTCTTTCCACAGAAGCCCATGCAGATATCGTCAGCATCAATGTTGAGGAAGTCTGGAATACGCCCGGTGTTATTGCGGTCATCACCGCAGACGATATTCCGGGTCACAAAGATATTGGCCCTGTCTTTCCGGGCGATATGCTACTGGCCGATGGCCGGGTGGATTATATCGGCCAACCGGTGTTTGCCGTGGCAGCCACCTCCCATAAAGCGGCGAAAATCGCAGCCCGCAAAGCT
Source organism: Endozoicomonas sp. ALC013 (assembly GCF_049310205.1). Lineage (NCBI taxonomy): Bacteria > Pseudomonadati > Pseudomonadota > Gammaproteobacteria > Oceanospirillales > Endozoicomonadaceae > Endozoicomonas > Endozoicomonas sp. ALC013. Next base: position 19,042 of record NZ_JBLYNS010000068.1, read on the forward strand.
GTGATTGAATATCGTCCGCTGGAGGCCATTCTGGGTATTGATCAGGCCATGGCGCAAAACTCCTTTGTACGGCCTGACCACACCATGAAAAAAGGCGACGCCGGACAGGCCATCCATAATGCCGATCACCGGCTATCGGGACAGATGTCGAACGGTGGACAGGAGCACTTCTATCTTGAGGGACAGATTGCCAGCGTGATTCCCCTGGAAGACGGTCAGCTCCATGTCTATACCTCAAGCCAGCACCCTTCGGAAGTGCAAAAGCTGGTCGCTGAAGTCATTGGCATACCACTGAATAAAGTGGTGGCCGATGTACGCCGTATGGGCGGCGGTTTTGGTGGCAAGGAGACCCAGGCCGCCGCCCCGGCCTGTATTGCGGCGCTTCTGGCGGTAAAAACCGGCAGACCGGTGAAGTTTCGCATTGATCGACAGCAGGATATGCTCTCTACCGGTAAACGACACCCTTTTCGCCATCGCTATACCGTGGGTTTTGATCAGCAGGGCCTGCTGGCCGGTGTTGATATCGAGCTGGCCGGTGATGCCGGGCACTCTCCGGACCTGACCGACGCCATTGTCGACCGGGCCATGTTCCACTCTGATAACGCCTATTATCTCAATAACGCCCATGTGATCGGCCATCGCTGCCGAACCAATACCGCATCCAATACCGCTTTCCGAGGCTTTGGCGGACCTCAGGGCATGCTGGTTATTGAACGGATTATGGACGACATTGCACGTTCAACCGGTCTGGACCCCCTGGAGGTTCGCAAGAGAAACCTCTATGGCATCACTGACCGAAATACCACGCATTACCACCAGCGTGTGGAACATAACGTACTGCATGAGGTGATCGGCCAGCTGGAAGAAAGCTCAGACTACTGGCAACGACGGGAAGCCATCCGCGCATTCAACCAGCAAAGCCCGGTACTGAAAAAAGGGTTGGCGTTGACACCGGTGAAATTTGGTATCTCTTTTACCGCAAAACATCTGAACCAGGCCGGTGCGCTTGTCCATGTCTATACCGATGGCAGTATCCAGATCAACCATGGCGGTACCGAAATGGGTCAGGGTCTTTATATCAAAGTCGCCCAGATCGTGGCCAACGAGTTCGGTGTTGCTCTGGAACGGGTGCAGGTGACGTCTACCCGCACCGACAAAGTACCCAACACGTCACCCACTGCGGCATCCAGTGGTACCGACCTGAATGGCAAGGCCGCTCAGGATGCCTGCCAGAAAATCCGGGATCGTCTGGTTGATTTTGCGGTTGAGCACTATGGCGTCTCAGGGCAGGAAGTGTCATTCCAGGATGACAAAGTGCGTCTTGGTGAACGTCAAATGCCGTTTGCTGACTTTATTCAGGCGGCCTATCTGCACCGGGTTTCCCTATCCAGCAGTGGTTTCTACAGCACGCCGGAAATTCACTACGACCGGGAAACCGCCAGTGGCAGACCGTTTTACTACTTTGCCTGTGGTGCTTCCGTGTCAGAAGTCACCGTGGATACGCTGACCGGTGAATACAAGGTGGATCGGGTGGACATTCTTCACGATGTGGGCCATTCACTGAACCCGGCGATTGATCGGGGTCAGATTGAAGGCGGTTTTATCCAGGGCATGGGCTGGATGACCACCGAAGAGCTGGTATGGGACGACAGTGGACGTTTGCTGAGTAATAACCCGGCTACCTATAAAATCCCCACCATTGAAGATATGCCACCGGTATTCAATGTTGAGCTGTTCCAGCAGCCAAACCCGAAACACACCATCTATCACTCCAAGGCGGTAGGCGAGCCCCCCTTTATGCTGGGTATGTCGGTGTGGTGTGCCATACGGGATGCCGTATCCAGCCTTTCGGATTATCAGGTTAATCCACAAATTGATGTGCCTGCCACCCCGGAAAGGGTATTGACGGCCGTCACATCCATAAAAGAGAACGCGCTATAAACCGTGTGATGGGAGAGGATATGTGGATTGATGCCCTGGCCAGGCTTCAGCAAACCGGCGAGTCCGGTGTACTGGTGACCATTCTGGGGTCGGCAGGTTCTGCCCCCAGAAAATCTGGCAGTAAAATGGTGGTCACGGCTGACCAGTGCTTTGACACCATCGGTGGCGGGCAGCTGGAATTTCTGCTGATCCAGAAAGCCCGGGAACTTCTGCTTAACCACCACTCAGAGCCGCTTCTGGAGCACTTTCCCCTTGGCCCGAAGCTTGGGCAGTGCTGTGGCGGCAGTGTCAGTGCGCTGCTGGAACCGATCACCACCTGTGGTTTTCGTATCGCCCTGTTTGGTGCCGGTCACGTGGGTCATGCGCTGGTGAATGTTCTGGCTCCTCTGGATTGCCAGATTACCTGGATCGATAGCCGGGAAGCACTGTTTCCTGAACAGCTGCCGGGAAATGTTCGGGTCTGCATCAGCGATCAGCCGGAGCTGGAGGTAGAAAACCTGCCTGATAATACCTTTGTTCTGGTGGTCACCCACAACCACCAGCTGGATTTCGCCATTGCCGAAGCAACACTGAAACACGAACAAAGTCGTTGGTTGGGTGTTATTGGCTCAGAAACCAAGGCCAAGCGTTTCCGTCAGCGACTGGAACACAAAGGCAGTTTCTCGCCAGCCCAAATTGAGCATCTACGCTGTCCGGTTGGACTGGAAAATGTTGGGGGCCGAAAGCCTGCTGAAATAGCCATTGCGATTGCTGCTGAAATTGTGTCCATACAAAATGGCAACCGGGGTGAGAACCATAAAAAGCGCGAAGGTATCCCTTGGCAAGGCTTGAAAAAACTCTTACATTCTCATCAGCATGAAGTTGCCCAATGATAATAACTAACGTGTGTAGATACTATGCTGTCATCTATCCCGGCTTTTCTCAGGGGTTGCCTATCCGCGAGTGTACTCGCAATAAACACCCTGATTATGAGCATACCTTTACTGGCATTCAGTGTTAGTCGTTTTCTGATACCGATCAAACCGTGGCAAAAACTGTGTACCCGCCTGTGCATCGCTATTGCTGAGTGCTGGATCAGCATCAACAGTGGCTGGATGAAACTGACCCGGAGGATGCAGTGGCAAATTGCAGGACTGGACAGCCTGCAGAAAGATGAATGGTATCTGGTCACCTGTAACCACCAGTCCTGGGCGGATATTTTTATTGTCCAGCACCTGCTGAACCGCAGAATTCCCATGCTGAAGTTCTTTCTGAAACAGGAGCTGATCTGGGTACCGGTTATCGGCCTATGCTGGTGGGCGCTGGACTTCCCGTTTATGAAACGCTATTCACGGGCCTATCTGGAAAAGCATCCGGAGAAACGCGGTGAAGATCTTAAAGCCACCCGAAAAGCCTGTGAAAAGTTCCGGGATGTTCCGGTATCGGTTTTTAACTTTATTGAAGGAACCCGCTTTACCGATGCCAAACACAAGCAACAGAAGTCGTCTTTTCAACATCTGCTGAAACCACGGGCCGGCGGCGTCGGTTTTGTGCTTGGTGCCATGGATCAACAGCTGCGCACTTTGATTAATATCACCATTGTTTACCAGGACGGAGTGCCATCGTTCTGGGACTTCCTCTGCGGCCGGGGCGATGCTATCAACGTCAGGATTGAAAAACAGACAATTTCTGACGCTTATCTTGGTCGGGATTACAGTAATGATGAGGTATTTCGGGAACAGTGTCAGAACTGGGTGAATGAATTGTGGACTGAAAAGGACCAGCTGATCCTGTCAGTCAGGGAAAGCCACGCCAGAGCAGTGGCGGTTGAGCATGAGTAAGGAATGGTCCTGAATTAACTTCCCGGTTTATAACTTGCAAAAGTTAGTAATAGTTCATCATTCTGGTGATATAATCCCGCGCCAAATGCCCATTGATCGGTCTTCTGCATTCGAGTGCCATCAGTTCATTACCGCACGGTAACCCCGTAAGCCCCTCTTACGGGACATTACTTTTCTGAATACTCATCGGCAGCAAGCATCATTACCGTTGGTCGAGTTCTGCGAACCTGATGTGCCAGTTGATCAACAGGGCAAACTGATCATGCTCCATTTAATGAGGAACAACTATGCTTCCGGTTGAACGTCGCGAACATATTCTTGCTTTTGTTGAAGAAAAAGGCTGTGCCAACATCGAAGAAATGGCCGAACGTTTCGATGTCTCCCAAATGACCATCCGTCGTGATATTCGCACCCTGGAGCAAGAAGACAAGCTGCGCGTGACCTATGGCGGTGCTGTGTCCAAAAGCTTCCTGATGGAAGATATCCCTTACGAAAAGAAAAACGCGGTGAATATCGAAGAGAAAAAATCCATCGCCCATGAAGCCCTGAAGCAGATTCGTGAAGGGCAGATCGTTCTGCTGGACTCTGGTACCAGTACAATGGCGCTGGCCAAACTGATGATGCGCATGAAGGTCACCGTGATCACCACTGACCTGAAAATTGCCCTGCAGCTGTCAGACTCGTCAACGGTTAAGGTGTTCACCACCGGGGGTAATGTCAGTGCCATCACCAAGGCGCACACGGATGTTGCGGCCCTGTCATTCCTGGACAGCATTAATGCGGATATCGCCTTCCTGGCCACCAACAGCTGGAGCCTGAACAATGGCGTGACCACGGCATCCAACGATCATTACTATATCCGTCGCAAAATGATGGAACGGGCCAATAAAACCGTTCTGCTGGCGGATTCCAGTAAATTTGGTGCCTCCAGCATGAAAACCATTGCCCGTCTGGAAGAGCTGGATTGCATTATCACCGACAGCAAGTTTGATGAAGAGAACCTGGCCGCAATCCGCGAAGCCGGTGGCAATATCATTCTGCCGTCCTGACCAGAGATCATCTTCCGGGAGCCCTGTGGCTCCCTTTTTTTGCCGTGAAAATCCCTGATTTCAGTTGTGATGAGTTTGTAGTCAACTCATTGATAGTATTTAGCGACGATGTTTCTTTATTGCCGATTGAGTTTCCAGTCTTCTTCTTACTGCATCACACAAGCTTTTCTAAAAAATTAGTAATAACAAGTTGGTTATTTCCCAGAACAAACAGGAACAAAATCTTTAAACGCTGGTTGTTTATTTCAGGTTCTTTTGAAAAATATTCAGATAAAAAAAGAGGCCTTTGCAGGGAACCATCGGCCATAAACCCGGTCCGACGAACCAGAAAAACCGGAGTTATCGAACCATGCATATTTTAAGCAATTATCAACCCCTTCCCCAGGCCATGAGCCGAAACAGTGATCAGCGCTGTCAGTCCTGTAAGGAACAACGGAGCAATTTGCAGCAGGCAATCTGGGTGCCATGCAGCGCAGCAACCTTTATTGTAGGCTTTTTTTCGGGACTAATTTGCAATTGCTCCGTCGCGTGTTCTTCGTTAACTGGTGCGTCATGTATCGGCTGCTTTACATTGTGTTGTTGGAACAACATCGGAAGGAGTATTGACAAGTGCCTGACAGAACGGAAATGTTGTCATTTTGATAATCTGCCGTATCAGCCTGATTCTGGCGAGATCAATAGTTCCGGGGCCAGTGAAACTGATGCCAGAAAAAAGCTTTCAGGTGACAGCCATTCGACGACACCATTCCAGATGATCACTGTACAACCAGGCACAAACTCTGTCCGCAACCGTGCAGCTCCGGGCATCCTCATTTCACCCGATCATTCACTCATCCAGGAGAATGATAACAACGATGTGCCAGCCGACTCAGTTAAGAAGACAAAAGCCGACTTTGTTGCTGTGGACATAATGGAAGATTTTCTCATCGGTTACGGAACACAGGCCAGGAAGTAAAGATAAGTGAGATTCTCCCAGGAGCCTGTAAGGAAGGTCACATTAAAGCGGCCTTGCCCGGGAACTATCACCAATAAACCCGGTCCGACGATCTGGAAAACTGGAGTTAACGAACCATGAATACTGTAATCAATTACCAGCCCGGACCACAGGCCGTGTGGGGAAACAATGTTCAGCACTGTGACTTCTGTGAGAAAGAACGTGACAATTTGCAGCAGGTTGTCTGTATGGCATACAGCACGGCAATGTGCGTAACAGGATGCTGTACTCTGGGATGTGTTACTCCCGCCCCGAAGGCCTGTTTATACAGTGCAGCATTTACCGGCGCTTGCGCAGTACGTTGCTTGAACAAGGCCGAAAGTACGGTGGACAAGTGCCTGAAAGAACGGAAGTGTTGTCATTCTGATCATTTGCCATATCAATCTCATGCCCGCGAGTGGGATAATTATGGCTTTGGTGAAACTGATGTCATTGAAAAGCCTGTAGTTGACATCTATCCACCTACACAATTCCAGGTGCTCACGTTACAACCAGGCGCAAGTTCTGTCCGAAACCGTGCTGCCCAGGGCTGCCTCACTCCACCCGGGCAGGGCAATGGCACAGGTTCCTAATCGTTTCATCATGCCCGGTGGCCGACGAATCGGTCATGAACATTTGTGACACTCAGCATTGCTGCTAAGCTGATTGAAGTCTCCAGCCTTGCAGGCGGCCCGGTGTGGCCGATAGCCGAAATGCCTCCCCTGATCTGTATCCCCATGGGTGACCCTGCCGGTATCGGCGCAGAAATCATTATCAAATCACTATGTGACCCGGAGCTTGCCGGAACCTGTCGGCCAGTGGTGATGGGGGATGTTCGATGGCTGGAACAGGCCGCCAGCCTGTGCAGGGAGAAGGTCAGCTTCCGGTTGCTTCAACAAACGACTCCTGACTTGCATCAGCCCGGACAAATCAACCTGCTTGACTGCCCGATCACGAATATCGACCACATTATGTTCGGAAAAATCTCTGCAGAAACCGGAGTGGCAGCATACAAGTTTATTGAGCAGGCGGTTCACTATGTTCAACAGCAGAAAAAAAGTGCCATCGTTACCCCACCCATCAATAAGCTGTCGCTCAAAGCGGCAAAGATTCCTCATATCGGCCATACGGAAATACTGGCATCACTGACTCACACCCATGACCCTATTACGCTCTTCCAGGTTGCCGGGCTCAGGGTTTTCTTTCTTACCCGCCATCTGTCGCTCAGACAGGCCTGTGATGCCATTGTTGAAGACAGGGTTTTCAAGGGCATTGTCAAGTCTTACCAGATTCTCAAGTCCCTGGGCGTCCCTTCGCCATCACTGGCTGTGGCCGGTTTGAACCCCCACTGTGGCGAGAACGGGCTGTTTGGAGATGAAGAAGTCTGCGCCATTGAGCCTGCGGTGATGCGGGCCAGGAAGGAAGGGTGGAATATCACTGGCCCCATTCCCGCTGATTCCGTGTTCCATCAGGCGCTTAACGGCGATTATGATGGGGTGCTGTCCATGTATCATGACCAGGGCCATATCGCCACCAAGATGGTGGACTTTCAACGTACGGTTTCCATTACCTGTGGCCTGCCATTTCTGAGAACCTCGGTGGATCACGGAACCGCCTATGATATCGCCGGTACCGGTCAGGCCAGCGAAGTCAGCCTGACGGAAGCGATCAAAGTCGCCATACAATATACCGATGGAACCCACCGGAATCAGTAATCCGCCTTATGCTTCAGGATCTCACGACGCTGCTTTTTATCCGGACGGTGATCGGGTCTGGGCATGGCACCTCGCAGGGCTTTTCGATTCTCGGCGGCCTCTTCCCGGGCCTGAAGGCTCTCAGGTGTTTCTTCATAGAGCTGCTGGGCCAGTTCAGCCTTCTGCCGCTTATCACTGAGCTGCTTAACGATAACAATGCGCTCATCCCAGCCAGCACGAAGTTTTATCACATCACCCACCCGAGGCTCTTTGCCTGGCTTGCACCGCTGACCATTCAAGTGCACCTTGCCACCGTCTATGGCTTCCTTGGCGATACTGCGGGTCTTATAAAAGCGGGCTGCCCATAACCATTTATCAAGTCTGATCTTTTCACTATTACTCATTCGGTCCCCCCTTGGAGCCTGTCGGGATAACGGATGGCCAGCAGCTCGGCAATACCATA
>NZ_JBLYNS010000069.1:0-26519 GCF_049310205.1 Endozoicomonas sp. ALC013
TGATTCTGTCAGCCGACTGAATTCACGAGCCCAGCTTCCTGTAAATTCGCAGCTTATTACTGACATCTTCAAGATGCTCACTGATCTGGCTGAACTTCAGGTTCTCTCTGCGCCCGATACAGAGAAATCCCCTCGGGCATAAACTGTCGTGAATCAGAGTTAACGCCCTGTCCTGCAACTGCTCATTGAAATAAATCAGTACATTGCGGCACATCACCAAATGCATTTCGCCAAAAACCCCATCCGTCACCAGATTGTGATTGGCAAAGGTCAGCCGTTCCGATAAACGACTGTTGACCTTGATTGAATCATAGAGGCTGACCAAATAATCACTGAGCTTATGCTTCCCACCGGCAAGGCGGTAATTGTTTTCATAAAGTTCAATATCTTCTGCCGGATAAATCCCCTTTTTGGCCAGATTCAGAGCATCATCATTGAAGTCCGTGGCGTAAATCTGACAACGATCCAGTATCCCTTCCTCTGCCAACAGGATCGCCATAGAGTAGACTTCCTGACCGGATGCACACCCTGCATGCCATATCTTGATAAACGGGTAAGTCTTGAGCACAGGAATGACCTCTTCCCTCAAGACTTTAAACACATCCGGGTCCCGAAACATTTCCGTCACCACAACGGAAATACTTTTCACAAAGCGATAAAATGCCCGTTGATCGTGCAGGAACAAGGGAATCAACTCACTGATATGGTTGATGCCGCTCTGCTCCATGTATTTTCTTACCCGACGGATCATGGATGCTTTGGCATAGTCATGAAAGTCATAGCCATAGTGCTTCTTGACAGCGTCCAGCAGTAAGTCGAGTTCCAGATCCGCTACCGGGCAAGTCTCCATCATCGCAGCAGCCACACCTTCAGCATTGCTGTCAGCTTGTCCATATCCAGCGGTTTGGTCATGTAATCATTGGCGCCTGCCTCAAGGCATTTGGCCTTGTCACCCGCCATGGCCTTGGCGGTCAGGGCGATCACCGGAAGATCTTTGAATTCATTCATTTGCCGAATAGTGGCGGTGGCTTCATAGCCATCCATAATGGGCATCATAATATCCATTAACACCAGCTCAATGCCGTCTTCTTCCTCAAGCTTGCTGATCGCATTTTTGCCGTTGTCTGCCAGTACAACTTCCAGCCCCATGCCCTGAAGGGCTTTGGAAAGGGCAAAGGTATTTCTCAAGTCATCATCAACCAGCAGGATCTTGTGTCCATCAAGACGCTTCTCTGACCCGGCCACCGGCTCTTCGGGCGTATCATTCACCTGATCCTTATTAACGGTATGCAAGAACAGGCTGACTTCATCCGTGATTCTTTCCAGGGCTCTATCACCTTTCATCACCATGGCATTGGTGAATTCCTGCAGCCGGGAGTGCTCAGTCTTATCGACAGGTTGCGCGGTGTGAATCACCACTGACGGCATATCTGATCCCAATTTGCCTGTCATTTTTTCCAGGAACTCCAACCCTCGCACTTCTCCGAGCTCCAGATCCATAATCAGGCAATGCCACTGTTGATCAACAAGCCTCTTCTCAGCTTCTTCTGCGGTACTGGCATACCCTACATGGAGCTCTTTTTGCTCCAGCATGCTGCCTACCAGGGATCTTTGCTCTTCATCCAGATCAAGAATCAGTACATCGTGAATTTCCTGACTAATGGCCTGCCCAAGGGTCAAAAACGCTTGATCAATATCGGTAACCGTCACCGGCTTTCTCAAATAACCAATAGCGCCAAGACTGGAAACCAACTCAGGATCCCGACCCGAAACAATATGCACCGGAATATGCCTGGTTGACTCATCGCCTTTTAACTGAGCAAGCACCTCCTGCCCATCCATATCCGGCAAGCCTAAATCCAGAATAATGGCCGATGGTTGATGTTGTCGGGCCAGGGCAATTCCCTGCTCTCCTGTTTCTGCATGCATACAGCCAAAGTGATGTTTACCCGCCAGTTGACCAAGAATGGTGACAAAGTGAGGATCATCTTCAATAACCAGCAGCTGGTAATCAAACGATGCCGCAGGCACAGATAACTCCGCCTCCTGGGGCGCATTATTTATTTCTGGCTTTTGAGCAGGAGCCTCTGACGCTCCCATAGACTGGTCAAACACATCGGACACATAGTTTTCTGCCAGTACTTTCTCAGGACCAAGAGAACACACGGGATTAGTCGGCAGGAACAGGGTAAAGGTAGTTCCTTCGCCCTCCTTGCTGTCCAGCTCAATAAAGCCCCCCAGAAGTTCTGCCATCTCTCTGGAGATCGCCAGACCAAGCCCGGTGCCGCCATATTTTCGGCTGGTAGACCCATCGGCCTGCTGGAATGAGCCAAAAATCGATTCCTGCTTCTCTTTGGGAATCCCGATCCCGCTATCTTTAATAGCAAAACCAGTCCAGGTGTCGTCTGAAAAATGGCCAGGGCGGGTTTCATTAAACATCCTTACCTGAACACTGCCTTTCTCGGTAAATTTGAACGCGTTAGAAAGGAAGTTCTTAATAATTTGCATTAGCCGCTGGCTATCAGTGAAAACAGACCGGCTGGTACCGCTCTCTATGCTGATCTGAAATTGCAGGCCACGGCTTTCTGCCAGCGGGTTAAACATGGCTTCAATACTGCCTTTGATCTCATTCAGGGGCGTATCATCAAGGTTGACCGACATTTTTCCCGCTTCAACCTTGGACAGATCAAGAATGTCGTTGATCAGCTCGAGTAACTCTTTACCACCGTTATAGATCACCTGTGCAGACTCCACCTGGTCCTCTGTCAGGTTACCTTCGTCGTTTTCTGCCAGCATCTGGGAAAGGAGCAATAAAGAATTCAGGGGCGTGCGCAGCTCATGGGACATATTGGCAAGAAATTCAGATTTATATTGACTGGCCCGGGCAAGCTCCTCCGCCTTTTCCGTTATCTTTTTACTGGACAGCTCAATATCTTTATTCTTTCTCTCAATCTCTTCTTTCTGGAGCATCAACTGTTCGCTGAGTTCTTCCAGTTCGGCATTGGATTTCTGCAGCTCCTCACTCTGGGCTTTCAGCTCTTCTTCAGACTCTTCCAGAATACCGGCCCGATTTTCCAGCTCTTCATTAACCGAACGCAGCTCTTCTTTTTGTTCCTTTAGTGCTTCTGATTGCTGGGTGGTGGTATCAAGCAGCTGATTAACCCGGGTTCGATACTGGGCAGAGTTAATGGCAATGGCAATACTTTCAACAGAATGTTGCAGAAACAGGCGCTGCTCATCCGTCATTGGACCAAGCCGTGCAAACTCAACGCCCCCTTTCAGATCATTTTCATAGCACAGCGGGACAATGATCAGATGAGTCGGCCCGGCAGAGCCCAGTCCGGACTCAATTTCAAGATAGCCATCGGGTACATCGGCTATCTCCATCGTTTCCCTTTCCAATGCTGCCTGACCAATCAGCCCCTCACCCATGGCAAAAGACTTTGCCTGTTGATTGCGTTTACTCCAGGCATAGGTGCCCATCAACTGCAGCCGGTTGTTATCATCTTTTACAAACATGGCACCGGAATGCATATCCAGATAGCGGGCAATATAAGTCACAATGTTACGACACAGCTCAGCCATTGCCTGCTCACCACGCACACTGTTGTACAGCCCGGCCATACCTTCCTGAAGCCAGTTTTTCCGGGTATTTTCCGCACTGACGGTACGCAACCTTTCGGTCATCTGGGCAAAACTGCGACTGAGTTCGCTGATCTCATTATTACCGTTCAGGACAGTCCCTTCGGCGTAGTCACCTGCGGCGACTCGATTGACCCACCGGGTGATCCGGCGGATGGGCTTCACCAGTTGTCGGGTAACAAACAGAGCAATAACCACCACCAGGGCAAAAGTGATGGCGATAAGCACAAAAAGACGTTTTTGAAAGTCCTGAACTGAGGAAAAAGCATGCCGGTGCGTTACTTCTGAAAGGATGACCATAGGGGTTCCGGCAATATTGATTGGCAGATAAATCCCCAGAACTTCTTCACCATGAATGTAGCTGCGAATATGGTTCAAGCTCGCTTTAGCCGCCCGACCGAACACGTCCTGCTCGTCCAGATTTAAAGCGTCAAGACTTTCTGAAATGGATTCCAGATCATGCTCATGCTGGCCAATAGACTCAAAAGCATGACCATTATCTGCTGAAAATCCTCCGAAATGGCCTTCTTCCTCTCTGTAGCTCCCATCATCCTCAAGATGGCTTAACCACAGGTTAATCAGCGGATTATCATCGCCAAATTTAAGCTGTTCCTGATTTTCAAACCGGGTACCAAAGCGAATTTTACGATCCTTACCGACAAGAAACGACGAGAGACCGACGTCACTGGACTCACCTTTATCAAACATCACCTGAATATTCTTCGGGTGAATCTGCACCGCAATAAAACCCACCGCTTTCTGGAAAGAATCCGCCAGCGGTAATATTAAAAAGATGACTTTCTCATTGCCTATGGGCGGGTAGGCAGCAAGGTCGGCATACTTTGGCTGCTGATCATTCAGGCTGGCTTTAACAGCCTGGGAAAACAACGTATTTTCCAGTTCTGAAGAGAACAGGTTTTTGCCTAAATCACTGTATTCATTCACTGTGAAGAGAATATTGCCTGCCGCATCGCCCAGAATCACATCGGAGTAGTCATAGAATCGCAGGAAATCCACATACTCCATGGAGTACTTTTCATAGATATCCCCGTATTCCCTGGAATTAATAAACTCAGAAACCGGCTGGCTTTTAAAGCCGGGAGCCAGCACCAGTTCGGTAATAAATGCTTCGGAAGATGATGCCATAATGAATAAATTGGTTAACACCGTATCAAAGTATTCATTAATGCGTTGAGTTAACTGAAAATTTACTGATGAAAGCTGATCATAACGATCTTTGATAATGGCTTCTTTTCCGGTCTTGTACTCATTCAGCCCAACAATCACAACAGGCCCAATGGATAAAACAATAAACCAGAGAAAAAGCGTGAGTGCCAGGCCACCCGTCTTTCGCTGACTGTTTTCACTGGGTGATTCTGAACTCATGGCCTGATCTCTGTGCTTTAGCAAAGGATGGAATCTGGAGCTTTTCCATCTCTTAATCATCGTTAAATTGCACAAAAAACTTAGGGTTTGGTGCCATAAGAACCAAAGAAAAATCCATCACAGAGATGACTGCTGCAGGTGGTTATAAATCAAGATGAAGTCACCAGAGGGTATGCTGATGATTTGGAGGAGAGTGTTGTTTTGGACTGGTAAAAACCTTGGCGGGCACTCGCCAGGTCTTTGTAACCGTAGACTTAACCCTGATATTGCCGGATGACTACTGAATCAGCATTCCAAGGGTAACCAGTGAACCCGCCAAAACGCTCAGTGAGCTGGCTAACATCAATACTTCCGGTGTGGTCAGCTTATCGTATTCAGGTTTCATGATGCACTTCCTTGTACTGCTGGTTCAGTTATAGGGAAAGTATAGTACTGGGAACGTGGCCTTTTAACCAGAACTACCACGCCATTAACAGATTGATTTCAAATGAATAAATAAAAAATAATGATAATTTTAATTACTATTAAAAATTTAAATTGTTATTTTGATTCCAAAATATGGCTGATACTAGAGCTTTACCCAGTTAACCTATTGAAACCAAAGCGGCTCCTGCTGGTACATCATCATTTCGATAAGTTTGATGTGTACAATCTCCGTTCACCCTGAGCGGAGTCGAAGGGTGATTAGCACAGTCTTTATTCAGGGTATGGTGCTTACGCCCTTCAACCGTGCATCCTGAGCGGGGTCGAAGGACGCTCAGGACGAACAGAGCTCGGGAGCCATTGATAGAAGTTCTCTCAAAGCCGCGTATGGCAATCCCTTCAGACATCAAAGGAAAATACCGCAATCACCCTCCCAGATAGGCCTCCTGGACAGATTTATTCACTAGCAGAGCCTGTCCGGAGTCATGCAGAACAATCTTCCCATTTTCAAGCACATAGCCGCGATCTGCCAGCTTCAGCGCCTGGTTGGCATTTTGCTCAACCAGAAAGATCGTCATTCCTTCATCCCTCAGCCTGGCAATAATGTCAAAAATCTGCTGAATCACGATAGGAGCCAGGCCCAGTGATGGTTCATCCAGCAATAATAACCTGGGCTTACTCATCAGTGCCCTTGCTATGGCCAGCATCTGTTGTTCACCTCCGGACATAGTGCCTGCCCGCTGGGTGAGGCGCTCCTCAAGACGTGGAAACAGCTCAAGAACATGGCGATACAGCTGACGATAATCCTGCTCATCGGTGAAAAAGCCACCCATGCTAAGATTTTCTTCCACGGTAAGCCGGGAGAAGACACGCCGACCTTCCGGCACCAGGGCGATACCGGAGCGCATGATATTCGCCGTATCGTCCCGGGTAATGTCCCGCCCACCATAAAAGATCTGTCCACTGCTCGCCCGTGGATCACCACAGAGTGTCATCAGCAGAGAGGTTTTTCCCGCACCATTGGCACCAATTAACGTCACAATTTCACCGGCCCGGATCTCTACACTCACGTCATCCAGTGCCTGAATCTGGCCATAAAAGGTAGAAACATGCTCAAGGCTTAGCAGTGGTTTATCGTTATTCATCAGGACTCCCCCAGGTAAGCTTTGATCACTTCAGGATGATTGCGCACCGCTTCCGGTGTTCCGGATGCCAGGGGCCTCCCCTGATTAATAACATAGATCCGGTCCGAGATTTCCATTACCAGTTTCATGTCGTGTTCAATAAGCAGCACTGACACACCATGATTTTTCCTGAGATCGGAAATCAACTTATCCAGCTCCCGGGTTTCATTAGGGTTCAGTCCAGCAGCGGGCTCATCCAGCATCAACAGTTGTGGGTCGGTCACCATACAGCGGGCAATTTCCAGTCGTCGCTGCTGACCGTAGGCCAGGTTTCCGGCTTCACGATTGGCAAACTCAGTCAGGCCCACTTTATCCAGCCAGTAAGCGGCCCGCTCCATCGCTTCGGCCTCACTCTTGCGAAACGAAGGTGTTTTAAACAGCCCGGCCAACAACCCTGTGTTTAAATGACGGTGCTGGGCCACCAACAGATTTTCCAGAACCGTCATGGCTTTAAACAACCGCACATTCTGAAAAGTTCGCACCACACCCAAACGGGCGATTTTAAAGCCAGGCAGCTTTTCTACCGCCTGGCCCTGAAAAATAATCTTCCCTCCGGTTGGCTTATAGAAGCCGGTCAGACAATTAAACACTGTCGTTTTCCCGGCACCGTTCGGGCCAATCATGGAGACAATTTCGCCTTTACGAACTTTGAGCGCCATCTGATCCACGGCCAGCAGACCGCCAAAGCGCATACTGAGATCCGATGCTTCCAGCAAACACTGACTCATCTTATAACTCCCTGCAGATTAAACGCTTTCAGCAATGGGCTGACGATTAACAGAAGCATCATCTTTTTTATCCGACGGATGATCTTTCAACGTCAGATGTGGACGTTTCATGGGCATCAATCCTTCCGGACGCCACATCATCATCAACACCATCATCAGGCCAAACATCAGCATCCGGTACTCCTGAAACTCCCGGGCAAACTCGGGCAGTACGGTCATGATAATGGCGGCAAGAATAACGCCCATCTGTGACCCCATGCCTCCCAGGACCACAATCGCAAGGATGATGGCTGACTCAATAAAGGTAAAAGACTCCGGACTGATAAAACCCTGCCGGGCCGCAAAGAAAGTACCGGCAAATCCGGCAAACGCCGCACCGATGGTAAAGGCCGACAGTTTGATGGCTGTTGGATTCAAACCCAGTGAGCGACAGGCAATATCATCTTCCCGAAGTGCTTCCCAGGCCCGGCCAATCGGCATTCTTAACAGGCGATTAATAATGTAGAGCGTTAACAGCACCAGAAGCAGCGCCAGGATATAAAGGAAAATCACTTTATAGCCGCTGCTGTAGTCAATCCCGAAGAACTCGTGAAATGGTACATTGCCGTCTTCTTTGGCTCGCCGGGAAAATTCCAGACCAAACAACGTTGGTTTTGGAATCTGACTGATCCCGTTCGGCCCTCCGGTAATTGAGGTCCAGTTATTCAGCAAAATACGAATAATCTCGCCAAAGCCAAGGGTAACAATGGCCAGGTAGTCTCCACGAAGCCTTAATACCGGAAACCCCAGGATAAAGCCGAAGAATGCCGCCATAACACCGCCAATCAGCAGACAGCTCCAGAAATCGAGACCAAAGTATTGGCTCAACAGCGCATAGCTGTATGCTCCAACGGCATAGAAGCCCACATAACCAAGATCCAGAAGACCTGCCAGACCAACAACCACGTTAAGGCCCAGACCAAGCATGACATAAATAAGCGCCAGCGTTGCCAGGTCCACCGCACCACGGGAAACAAAGAAAGGCCAGACCAGCAGCCCGGCCACGGCAAAACTGATCAGCAGCCGCTTCAGAGGTTTATTGTCATCCAGTGATGGCAGCTGAACCTGCGGTAGTGGGTTGTGTTTTTTGGCTCCCTGCCAGAAAGCAGAGATGGGGTTGCGGAATAACTGAACCAGGAAAACCAGAACAGCACCGGCAAGAATCAGCTGCCACCGTTCACTGGCCGCAAAGTAAACGACCAACTCTGTATTTTCAGTGGATAGCTGAACCCCGAGCATTAACACAGCAAGCAGCAACAGCGCTCCGGTTGCCATAAAAGCGGGAAACCAGCGCAGTGTGGTAGATGACTGACTATTCATACCTTTTCTACCTCCGGCTTGCCGAGAATCCCTGAAGGTCGGAATAACAGAATCAGTACCAGCAAACTAAAGGCGACGACGTCTTTATATTCGCTACTGAAATACCCAGCGGTAAACGCTTCGGTAACACCAAGAATCAGGCCGCCAAGCACAGCTCCCGGAATACTGCCGATGCCACCAAGAACCGCCGCTGTAAACGCTTTCAAACCCGCCAGAAAACCGATATAGGGGTTAATAACGCCGTAGTAGAGCCCCAGTAAAACACCGGCCACTGCCGCCAGTGCCGCACCGATAATAAAGGTCAGGGAGATAACCTGGTTGGTATTGATGCCAAGCAGCCGGGTCATGCCCAGGTCTTCTGCACATGCCCGGCATGCACGCCCCATCCTTGATTTGGAAATAAACAGCGTCAGAAGTGTCATGGTGATAAACGTAATAATGAAAATCACCACCTGCATGTACGACAGAGTGACATTAAACGCATCAGCGGGCCCAAACGTCCAGCCACCGGTAATCAGGCTGGGCATTGCGACATCTCTCGAGCCCTGGGCGATACGGACATAGTTCTGCAGAAAAATCGACATACCAATTGCCGAGATCAGGGCAATCAGTCGATTACTGTTTCTTAATGGTCGATAGGCCACACGCTCAACGGCAAAGCCATAAGTACTGGTAATAATAATGCTGATGATAAAGGCGGCGGCCAGCATCAGGGCAATACTGTCAACCCCCATCAAGGCAAGACCGGCCAGCACGGCAAAGGCAACATAGCTGCCGATCATATATATCTCGCCGTGGGCAAAGTTGATCATTCCAATGATGCCATAGACCATCGTGTAACCGATGGCTATCAGGGCATAGGTGCTCCCGACAGTAAGGCCGTTCAGCAATTGCTGGATAAAATAATAGGCTGACTCAGGCATGGTCGAATCCATAAAAAAGGCCCGCATGTTGCAATAACGCTTATGGCGTTCTGCACTCCCTGCAGGCCTTTTACTGCTTTCTCATTGTTAGACTGGTGCCGTCTGGTTATTAGACTGCACTATTTCCTTTATTGATACCCTGCCCATGCAGGCAGGGCACTGTTCCGATCACTTGGTCAGGGCAGTTTTGCTGCCATCAGAATGCCACTGATAAACGACAAAGCTGAAGTCCTTCAAGTCACCCTTGCCATCAAAGCCAAGGTCACCGGTTGGTGTTTTGAAGTTATTGGCACGCAGGCTGCCGGCAACTTTCTCAGGGTCTTCACTGGCGGACAGCTTCATGCCATCTGCCATGACCTGCACTGCAGAGTAAGCGGGAAAGACAAACGGGCCGGAAGGATCTTCACTCCTGGCCTTGAATGCCTCCACCAACCGGGCATTGGCCGGATCCTGGTCAAAACTCTTGGGCAGAGTGACCAGCAAGCCTTCTGAGGCCTCACCGGCAATGGCAGAGATATCCTTGTTGCCGACACCTTCAGGCCCCATGAACTTAACATCCAGCCCCTTCTCTGCACTCTGGCGCAAAATCAGGCCCAGCTCAGGGTGATAACCACCGTAATAAACGAAATCGACATCCTCTTTCTTGAGCTTGGCAATTAGGGCAGAGAAGTCTTTGTCGCCGGCCGTTACACCTTCATAAAGTGCAACGTTAACTCCGGCCTTCTGAACTTCGTCACGAACACTGGAGGCCAGGCCTTCTCCGTACTGCTGCTTGTCGTGAATCACCGCCATTTTCTGTGGTTTTACCGCATCAATGATGTATTTCGCAGCCGTTGGCCCCTGCATGCTGTCCAGACCAATGGTTCTGAAAATCAGCTCATAGCCACGGGTGGTGATGTCCGGGCTGGTTGAGGCAGCGGTGATCATCAAGACACCTTCATCTTCATAAATATCAGAAGCAGGCTGAGTTGAAGAAGAACAGAGATGACCGACAACAAATCGTATATCGTCGTTTACAATCCTGTTGGCAACCGCTACGGCTTGCTTGGGGTCACAGGCATCATCGAAGACAACCCCTTCCAACTCCTTGCCATTGACGCCACCCGCCTGGTTAATCTGCTCAATGGCCATTTTGGCACCAATAAACTGCATATCGCCGTACTGGGCAACTGGTCCGGTTACCGGGCCTGCCAGGGCGATTTTGATGGTATCTTCTGCGGATGCGATGGATGCACTGCCCAGTGCCACTGCGGCAGTCAAGACTGCCATTTTTTTATTGAATGATTTCAGCATGTCAGTCACTCTTTATTGTTGTTTTTCATGCCTGAGTTTACAGAGCATTCACTACGCTCAACGCAGGTCGCCAAGCATTTTTATTATTAGCAATAGCTATATTAAGGATTTTTTCTATTCGATCCAGCCTAATATTGCGGTTTTTTATGGCAACAGCGGAATCCACCTATCAATAACTAAAGATCACAGCTGTTCCAGAGAACCCGCTTTAATCATTTGCCGGTAATTGCTCTAACACCGTCGTTTGTACCCAACAGCAGCACATCAGCAGGACGACAGGCGAACAGACCATTGGTCACCACACCAACGATGCCATTGATTTTTTGTTCCAGTGCAACCGGGTCCAGAATCTTCATATTCCAGACATCCAGAATCACGTTACCATTATCAGTCACAACCCCTTCGCGGTAGGCAGGATCGCCTCCCAGCTTTACCAGCTCACGGCCAACATGACTGCGAGCCATGGGAATGACCTCCACTGGCAATGGGAATTCACCCAGCACACCCACCGCCTTGCTCTCATCGGCAATGCAAATGAACTCTCTGGCTACCGCTGCAATGATCTTTTCCCGGGTCAGTGCCGCACCACCTCCTTTAATCAGGTGAAGATGTTCATTGGCTTCATCTGCCCCATCAATATAAAAGCGCAGGTCAGACACCGTATTCAGATCATAAACAGGAATACCATGGGATTTCAGCTGCTCGGTAGATGCCTCAGAGCTGGAGACACAGCCATCAAAATCATCCTTGTACTCAGCCAGCGCATCAATAAAAAAGCGCGCAGTAGAACCGGTACCAATACCGATCACCATATCTTTTTCCAGATGGGGCAGGATATATTGCAATGCGGCTTCGGCGGTGGCCTTTTTGAGCTGATCCTGATTCATGGGGTTTCCTGATAATACTGAGCGGTTAATAGGGCTGAAAACGCGCCGTATATTACACCATTTTCCGGCAAATTGGACGAGTGCCATCCTGAAGCTTATTCCTATAGAATGAGAGCTTCGCAGCACTGCCTGAACTCAATAAAGCTAACAGAAGACACCAGCAGGACAGCATGCCACACCGTTATATTCGAAAAATACTGGAAGCCAGGGTCTATGATGTCGCCATCGAAACCCCGATTGATGAGGCCCGCTTTCTCAGTCAGCGCCTGGATAACCGGGTTCTCCTGAAGCGGGAAGACTTACAACCAGTATTCTCCTTCAAAATTCGGGGCGCTTACAACAAGCTGGCCCAGCTCACAACGGCAGAAAAAGAACGTGGCGTTATTGCCGCTTCGGCCGGAAATCATGCCCAGGGAGTAGCCCTGGCCTCCCGGGAAATGGGGATCAAGGCCACCATCGTCATGCCGGTCACCACCCCCGAGATCAAAGTGAAGTCGGTACGGGCTTACGGGGCCAGGGTCGTACTGCATGGCGACGCTTTTGACCAGGCTCTGGCTCACTCTTTTACCCTGGTTGAAAAGCACGGCTACACCTTTATTCACCCTTATGATGATATAGATACCATCGCAGGTCAGGGCACTATCGGCATGGAGATCCTGCGTCAACAGACCGGTGCCCTGGATGCGGTGTTCATCCCGGTGGGCGGCGGTGGTCTGGCGGCAGGTATCAGCGCCTATATCAAGTACCTGCGGCCCGACGTCAAAGTCATCGGTGTTGAATTTGAAGAGTCGGCCTGCCTGAAGGCGGCGCTTGATGCGGGTGAACGGGTTGTCCTGCCCCATGTGGGCATCTTTGCCGATGGTGTAGCGGTGGCACAGATCGGTGAAGAGACATTCAGGATCTGCCGGGAGTGTATTGACGAGGTCATCACCGTCACCGCCGACGAAATCTGTGCCGCGATCAAGGATATCTTTGATGATACCCGCTCTGTCTGTGAGCCTGCCGGTGCCCTGGGCATTGCCGGTATGAAGAAGTATGTCAGTCGGGACAAGGTCCGGGGCCAAACCCTGCTGGCCGTTGACAGCGGAGCCAACATCAACTTTGACCGTTTGCGCTATGTCTCGGAACGCACAGAGCTGGGTGAAAAGCGGGAAGCGATCATCGCTGTTACCATTCCGGAACAACCCGGAAGCTTTAAACAGTTCTGTGAACTGCTGGGCCGCAGAAATATCACCGAGTTTAACTATCGCTACCATAACCCGGACAAAGCCAGAATCTTTGTCGGAGTTCAGGTCCACCCTGATCAGATGCCCATCGACCGTCTGGTTAATGAACTCCAGCAGCACGGCTACCCCGTGGTTGACCTGACCGACAATGAAATGGCCAAACTCCATGTTCGGCACATGGTGGGCGGGCATAGCGAAGCGGTCACCAATGAACAGGTTTACCGGTTTGAATTCCCGGAGCGCCCGGGAGCCTTATTAAACTTCCTGAGCAAACTGGGCCAGCGCTGGAATATCACCATGTTCCACTATCGCAACCACGGAGCGGCCTATGGACGGGTTGCGATAGGCCTGGATGTCCCGGAAGAGGAGCACCAGCATATCCCGGAATATCTTGATGCCATTGGCTACCGCTACTGGTCTGAAAATGAGAATGAGGCTTATAAGGCGTTCCTGGGAGACTAGCACACCATTTCAATGAGTTTGAGGTGTATAATCTCCGTTCACCCTGAGCGGAGTCGAAGGGTGATTGGCACAGTCTTTATTCAGGGTATGGAGCTTAGACCCTTCGACCCTGCATCCTGAACGGGGTCGAAGGACACTCAGGAAGAACGGAGTTTGTACGCCATATAAAAAGAACCCATCAATTACATTGAAACCGTGTACCAAGAGGCTGACCATGCAGGTCGGCACCTGAAGAAGCCGACACCCGAACCTACCGTCATGCACCATGATCTCTAAGTTTTATGGCGTATGCCGGTGGGGCCTCGAGCACAAAATCCTTTAAATAGATACTCACCAAACGATCCTGCCTGCAACAACAAACTTCACTCTTTTCTGAAAAGGGGAACAGCCACGGAACTTATTAGTACTTTTGTACTCTAAAGGTTTTAAGCAAATTAATCATAAGAATTAAATAACATAGGGATATTTCGTAATGGATCAAATCAAACTGGATGCTCAAGCCGCACGTTTATATACATGGCACAAAAATGCAGATTCCTTACTGCTAATCAGGGCCATTAAATGCCTTATTAATGGCATCAAGGCATATTATGGTCGTTTTTCTGTTAGCGCCTTAGACAGTAACACCCAAAAGCTGATGAAAGAACACCCAGATGCACTGTATACCCAAAAACTCCATAAACCATTAAATGTCTTTGATATTAGCATTCCGTCAGCCTGTAAAAGCTCAACCACCTATATCTCCAATAAAATAGAAAAACTGTATAAAGAAGGACGCGGAATGCTGGTTAAACTGGCTTTCAATGAGAATGGCAGTGTTGCCCCAATCCCCATCTATAATTCCGATAATTCCTACCCCCCGATAAACCTTAATTGTCAAGTCCACCGCTCTGATACTGACACCGTAGCACCTGGAAAAACAATAGTCTGCCGACATTTCGCCTGGGCTTATGCCACAAAAGTGTTTGGTCGGAGAAAAGATTTTCATAAAGTAGCTACCCCGAAAGAAATACAGTCAACCTTTGCAAATACACCTGATCGTCCTTCATCATGTGTGCACCATAATCCAGATGGATTAGAAAATGGCCCAATTACAAAAAAATCTTATTTTGCTGATGGATATTATTTCCGTGAGGGAAAGTTTTCTGAAGCTCTTACGATGCTGACAGAAAAGTACTGGAATATGGCTGCTGGTAATGAAAAGAATTTTCTTTTTGGTTCACGAAAAGATAAAGAATTAGCTGGCCACGATATGGCCATGAGATTAAAAAAGCAGGATGGATGCATGAAGGTTATTTTTTACGACCCTAACGGTACACTCATACACAAAACAATCCTTCTCTCAGAACCCGGTTTGGCTGCACACATTACTGTTGAAGATCTTGGAGCGAGCTTCCTATTTAATGGAGCACTCGTTAATATCGATGACAGGAAGAAATCTGCTGATGAATGTGATATCCAGTTCTTTGGTGGCCCACCTTCCTCGCTGCTTTTAGAACCCGGGCATATAGATCATCCCTTATTCAGACGAGCTCCTGATTGATAGATCACCACATAGTTTACCTGTCATTTTTTATAAACCGGGATAAGCGATCCCGGCTTATAAAAAACATACAGCCTCTCAAACATAAAACAGCACTACCGAAATGTCTGTTAGTGAAGCCATAGACCAGTTAAAACATGACCTCCGGGTTAAAAAAAACCTTCTCCGATCTTCCAAACTGGCACCTGCTTTCCTATGACAAGCACACAACTTTCCAACTAAACCCAATAAATACCCCCCATCAAACCATCCTGCCTGCAACAACAAACTTCACTCTTTTCTGAAAAGGGGAACAGCCACGGAACTTATTAGTACTTTTGCACTCTAAGGTTTTAGACAAATTAATTATAAAAATTAAATAACACAGGGATATTACGTAATGGATCAAATCAAACTGAATGCTCAGTCAGCACTTTTATATACATGGCACAAAAATACAGAATCCTTACTGCCAATCAGGGCAATAAAATGTCTTGTTAATGGCATCAAGGCCTATTTTGGCCGTTTTTCTGTCAGCGCCTTAGACAGTAATACCCAAAAGCTGATGAAAGAACACCCAGATGCATTGTATACCCAAAAACTCCGCAAACCATTAAATGTCTTTGATATTAGCATTCCGTCAGCCTGTAAGAGTTCAACTCCCTATATTTCCAATAAAATAGAAAAACTATACAAAGAAAGGCGCGGAATGCTGGTTAAACTGGCTTTCAATGAGAATGGCAGTGTTGCCCCAATCCCCATCTATAATTCCGATAATTCCTACCCCCCCATAAACCTTAATTGTCAAGTCCACCGCTCTGATACTGACACCGTAGCGCCTGGAAAAGAAATAAGCTGCGATCATTTCACCTGGGCTTATGCCACAAAAGTGTTTGGCCGGAGAAAAGATTTTGATAAAGTAGCTACCCCGGAAAAAATACAGTCAACCTTTGCCAATACACCTGATACTCCATCAAAGGATGCGTACCTTGAGGGCCCAAAAACTGAAAGAACTTATTATGCTGATGGATATTATTTCTTGAAGGAAATGTTTCCTGAGGCTCTTACGAGGCTGGTAGAAAACCACTGGAATATGGCGAATGGCGATGAAAAGAATTTTCTTTTTGAGACACGAGGGAACAATATAATTGGCCACATAATGGCCCTGAGATTAAAGAAGCAGGATGGGTGCATGAAGGTTATTTTTTACGACCCTAACTATACACTCATGCACAAAACATTCCTTCTCTCGGAACCCGGTTTGGCTGCACACATTACCATTGAAGATCTTGGACCCAGTATCTTCTTTGATGAAGGAGCTCTTGTTAATATTGATGACAGGAAGAGGTCTGTTGATGAGTGTAATATCCAGTTTTTTGGTGGCTCATATTATCAGTTCCGGATGAATGCACTTGCTCTTGGGCATATCGATCATCCCCGATTCCTGCCGAGAAGAGAAACTGATTGATAGATCACCACATAACCTTACCTGGCATTTTTTATAAACCGGGATTAGCGGTCCCGGCTTATAAAAAATATACAACCTCTGAAACATAAAACACCACTCTTTCCTGAGCTGAAGGATAGCCGTGGAACTTTTTAGAACTTTTATACTCTAAAAGTTTCAAGCAAATGAATCATAAGAATCAAGCAAGGGATATCATGTAATGGATCATATCAAACTTGGTGTTCTGCCAGCACTATCACATTCATGGTGCAGACATTCAGAATCCTTACTGCCAATCAGGGTCATAAAATCTCTTGTTAATGGCATCAAGGCACTGTTTGGTCCTTATTCTGTCAGCGTTTTAGACGGTAGCACCCAAAAGCTGATGAAAGAACACCCAAATGCATGGTTTACCCAAAGACTCCATAAGCCAATAAGTGCTTATAACATCAGCATCCCGTCAGCCTGCAAGAGTTCAACCAGCTATGTTTCCAATAAGATAGATAAATTGCATGATGAAGGGCGTAGACTTAAGGTTAAACTTGCTTTCAAACAGGATGGCAGTATTGCTCCAATCCCCATGTATTACTCCATTAAACCCTGGCACTCCAAGTGCCTTAATGGCTCAGCGCGTCGCTCTGATACTGACACCGTCGCACCTGGAGAAAAAATAAACTGCCGACACATCGCCTGGGCTTATGCCACAAAAGTGTTTGGTCGGGGAAAAGAGACTTTTAAAAGAATAAACACCCCAAAAAAGATACAGTCAATCTTTGCAAATACACCTGATATTCCTTTAAGGCATGCGCTCCGTAATCCAGATGGAATAAAAAAAGGCCCAATTACTAACAGATCCTTTTATGCCGATGGATATTATTTCCACGAGGGAGCGTTTTCTATGGCTCTTTCGGGACTGGTAGAAAAGTATTGGAATATGCCTGCTGGCGATGAAAAGAATTTCTATTTTCGGTCAAAAGTTGATAAAGGCTCGGGCCACGCAATGGCCCTGAGATTAAAGAAGCGGGATGGATGCATGAAGGTTATTTTTTATGACCCTAACGAAACACTTATGCACAAAACCTTCCTGCTCTCAGAACCAGGTTTGGCTGCACACATTACCGGCAAAGATCTACAAGACAGTTACCGTAACATCTTTGATGGAGCACTAATTAATATTGATGACAGGAAGAAATCTGCTGATGAATGTGATGTCCAGTGCTTTGGTGGATCAACTGACGACTTGCGATGTTTATCAGCAGCAGGGCATGAACGTCATCCCTTATTCAGAGGTAGACGTAATGGTTGACAGATCACCCCACAACTTACCTGGCATTTTTTATAAACCGGGATTAGCGCTCCCGGCTTATAAAAAATATACAACCTCTCAAACATAAAACATCACTCTTTCCTGAGCTGAGGGATAGCCTTGGAACTTTTTAAAACTTTTGTCCTCTAAAAGTTCCAAGCAAATGAATCATGAGAATCAAACAAGGGATATCATGTAATGGATCAAATCAAGCTTAGTGTTTTTTCAGCACTATCACATTCATGGTACAGACATTCAGAATCCTTACTGCTAATCAGGGCTATAAAATGCCTTGTTAATGGTATCAAGGCATTGTTTGGTCGTTATTCTGTCAGCGTTTTATACGGTAACACCCAACAGCTGATGAAAGAACATCCAAATGCACGGTTTACCCAAATACTCCATAAACCATTAAGTGCTTATAACATTAGCATCCCGTCAGCCTGCAAGCACCCAACCGGCTATGTTTCCAATAAGACAGACAAACTGCATGATGAAGGGCGTAGGCTTCAGGTTAAACTCGCTTTCAAGCAGGATGGCAGTGTTGTCCCAATCCCCATGTATAACTCCGATAATACCTGCTCCCCCATATGCCTTAATGGTAAAGCCCACCGCTCTGATACTGACACCAAAGCACCCGGAGCAAAAATTGTCTGCCGACATTTCGCCTGGGCTTATGCCACAAAAGTGTTTGGTCGGGGAAAAGATACTTTTAAAACAATAAACACCCCGGAAAAAATACAAACAACCTTTGCCAATACATATGCTAATCCATCAATGGTTGCGCACCTTCACCCAGAGGGATTAGAAGACGGCGCAACTACTGTCAGATCCTATTATGCTGATGGCTATTATTTCCGTGAGGGAAAGTTTTCAGAGGCTCTTACGAGGCTGGTAGAAAAGTACTGGAATATGGCTTGTGGCGATGAAAAGAATTTTCTTATTGATTCACGAGGTGATGAATTAGAATCCCACCATATGGCCCTGAGATTAAAGAAACAGGATGGATGCATGAAGGTTATTTTTTACGACCCTAACGCTACACTCATGCACAAAACAATCCTTCTCTCGGAACCCGGTTTGGCTGCACACATTACCGGCGAAGATCTCGGGGCAAGCTACCTCTTTGATGGAGCACTTGTTAATATTGATGACAGGAAAAAGTCGGCTGATAAATGTGATATTCAGTTCTTTGGTGGCTCACCTACCCTGTTGCTTGCAGCACCGGGGCATCTGGATCATCCCTTATTCGGGGCATGATGGAGAAAAGATATTGGTTGATAGATCACCCCATAACTTACCTGGCATTTTTCATAAACCGTGATGCGCGATCCCGGCTGATAAAAAACATACAGCCTCCCAAACATAAAACATCACTCTTTCCTGAGCTGATGGATAGCCGTGGAACTTTTTAGAACTTTTGTACTCTAAAGGTTTCAAGCAAATGAATCATAAGAATCAAGCAAGGGATATCATGTAATGGATCATATCAAGCTAAGTGTATTGTCAGCACTATCACATTCATGGTTTAGACATTCAGAATCCTTACTGCCAATCAGGGTCATCAAATCCCTTGTTAATGGCATCAAAGCACTGTTTGGCCGTTATTCTGTCAGCGTTTTAGACGGTAACACCCAAAAGCTGATGAAAGAACACCCAAATGCATGGTTTACCAAAAGACTCCATAAGCCATTAAGTGCTTATAACATCAACATCCCGTCAGCCTGCAAGAGTTCAACCAGCTATGTTTCCAATAAGATAGACAAACTGCATGATGAAGGGCGCATACTTAAGGTTAAACTTGCTTTCAAACAGGATGGCAGTATTGCTCCAATTCCCATGTATTACTCCATTAAACCCTGGCACTCAAAGTGCCTTAACTGCACAGTACGTCGCTCTGATACTGACACCGTAGCAGCTGGAAGAAAAATAGTCTGCCGACATATCGCCTGGGCTTATGCCACAAAAGTGTTTGGTCGGGGAAAAGAGAATTTTAAAACAATAGATACCCCAAAAAAAATACAATCAACCTTTGCAAATACATCTTTTTTTCCATCAGTAGACGCACACTATATTCCAGATGGTTTGAAAAACATCCGAACTACTCCCAAATCCTTTTATGCCGATGGATATTATTTCCACGAGGGAGCATTTTCTGAGGCTCTTTCGGGGCTGGTAGAAAAGTATTGGAATATACCTGCTGGCGATGAAAAGAATTTTTTGTTTAATACACAGGGTGATTCAAGATTTGGCCACGTAATGGCTCTGAGATTAAAGAAGCAGGATGAATGCATGAAGGTTATTTTTTATGACCCTAACGAAACAATTATGCACAAAACATTCCTGCTCTCGGAACCGGGTTTGGCTGAACACATTACCAGCAAAGATCTACAAGCCAGTTACCGTAACATCTTTGATGGATCACTAACTAATATTGATGACAGGAAGAAATCTGCTGATGAATGTGATGTCCAGTGCTTTGGTGGCTCACCTGACGGCTTGCGATGTGACTCAGAAGCAGGGCATGAACATCATCCCTTATTCAGAGGTAGACGTAATGGTTGACAGATCACCCCACAACTTACCTGGCATTTTTTATAAACCGGGATTAGCGGTTCCGGCTGATCAAAAATATACAGCTTCTCAGACATAAAATAACGCAACCGATGCGGCTGTCAGTGAAGCCAGAGACCAGTTAAAAGCCCTTAAACTTTGCTCATTTTTCAGAAATCGCCTCAATCCTGAGCCAAAAACTACCCAGACTGAACAACAAGGCAGATTGATTAGAGTAAATATCACCCCAACCAGTAAAACAGAAAGCGTGTAGTTATCACCAGGCAATGTAAATACAACAGCGCTACTGACGGCCATCATCAGGGCTTTCACATTCACAAACTGAAAACTGATGGCCTGAAGAAAAGTCATTGGTCTTTTACTGTCCGCCTGCTCTGAAACACTGGCAGCCGTGGCAATCTTCCATGCCAGCCACAATAGATACATGGACCCAATATATTTCAACCCCGTTTTCAGCTGTGGATACCTCTCAAAGACACTCCCCAGTCCAAATGCAACCCCAAGAAACAGAATAAAGAACCCAATAGACA
Source organism: Endozoicomonas sp. ALC013 (assembly GCF_049310205.1). NCBI lineage: Bacteria > Pseudomonadati > Pseudomonadota > Gammaproteobacteria > Oceanospirillales > Endozoicomonadaceae > Endozoicomonas > Endozoicomonas sp. ALC013. Next base: position 20,893 of record NZ_JBLYNS010000069.1, read on the forward strand.
CACCCAGCATGTGGGGAATACTTCTGGCAAAGCCATAATTGACCCCGCTGGCTGCCAGCATAATATTATTGGGCCCCGGTGTAATACTGGAACTCAAGGCAAAGGCTACCAATGGTAACCAGAGTATCTCTATCTCATTCATTTTTCCCTCTGTAAATTTTAATAATGCCCTTGAAAATTGCCCCCATACAATCAAACAAACGACGATATAAAGGTTCCAATGCAGTATGATGCATGGACAAAAAAGCGTGCAATTAATAAATTGTCACCATGACAAAGATATCATTTCAAACATAATAAAAAGACAATGGATAAAGAAATAAGCTTCCCGGGCTGGCTGAAAAGCCTTTCCTTCAATTCCGGCCCCAAATATATGGCTCTCGCCGATGCCATCGAGCAGGCCGTTAAAAATGGATCATTACACTCAGGCGATAAACTGCCTACTCATCGCTGGCTTGCCGATGTTCTTAACGTAACCATTGGTACTATTACCCGGGGCTATGCTGAAGCAGAAAGACGACGGTTGATTACCGCCAGAGTGGGCAGTGGAACTTTTGTCACCGGTAAGGTCTGGCAGCAGGCCCAATTCAATGTACCTCAAAAACCAGAGTCTACGGTTATTGATATGAGCCTGCCCCTTCAGGTTCCGGCACCGAGAGAAGAGATACTGGCCGAGACGCTGCAAATGATTGCATCAGACCCTCTGCGCATGACTTCTCTGCTGGACTATCTGCCTGAAACCGGACTTGAAAGGCATCGCAGTATCATTGCCGGATGGCTTGCAACGCTGTCGATCCATGTAAATCCAGACAATATTCTTATCACCAATGGGGGCCAGCATGGCAATATGATGGCTCTTCAGGCAGCCACCCGGCCAGGGGACACCATCGTTTCCGAGTCCCTTACCTATCCGGGGTTCATCAATGCGGCAAGGCAATGGCAAACTCACCATATAGGTTTGCCGATGGATGAGCATGGCCTGATTCCAGAAGCACTGGAACAGTGCTGCCTGCAACACCGCCCGAAACTGCTGTATCTAATGCCATCCCTGCAAAATCCGACAGCGCTTATTATGCCAATACAACGGCGAGAGCGAATCATTGAGATAGCACGCAGGCACAAACTTATAGTTTTCATGGCTGGATCAAGCTACCCGAACCCTGGCGGGCCGAGACTTTTGTACGACATCTGAACAATAAAGGAGTAAAAGTGCTCCAGTCAGAACTGTTTGCCGTTGGCAGCTACTCAGTTCCCCAGGCCGTACGCCTTTGTATCAGCAGCCCTGATAGTGACAATAAAGTTCAGTTCGCTTTGGAAACCATTCGGGACATCCTGACCGTAGAACTGGACCCTATCTATCGACCACTGGTGTTCTAATAATGATGACAAACGACAAAATAAAACTGATTGCTAATTATCTGCTTTTCCAGCTTGGCTGGCTTGCCTGTGTTCTTGGGGGGGATCAAATTGCCCTGGCTGCAGCCGTAATAGTCCTTTTTATCCACTTGCTATGGATAGGTAACTGGCATAAGGAAAAACAAATACTGGCTCTTACCTTTTTACTGGGGTGCGCTATCGATAGCTTTCTTGGAAATCTGGAAATCCTGCAGTTTAGCTCTCAACTGGATGACGCTGGACGTATTTTACCACTCTGGCTGGCCTGTCTGTGGCTGATATTCGCCACCACTCTAAGGCACAGCCTTGACTGGTCCAGAACCCACAAACTCTACGGAGCCATACTGGGCTTCCTTGGGGGACCATTAAGCTATTTGGCCGGGTCAAAAATAAGTGATGTAACCCTTGCCCAGCCTTTATGGCAGACGCTGTTGATCCTGGCCATTATCTGGGCAGTTGTTATCCCAATGCTTCAGTCCTTTTCCCAGGCATGGCTGGATAAAGCAAAAAGTGGATAACGCCTTATGCTACTCAGCAGCTTTTTCAGTTTAAAAAGCTGCTGTCAGCTATAAAACCACCGGTAAACAGTCAATCAATTTCTGCCTCGTACTCTTTATAAGCGAAAATCCGATTGATGTGATGACTTCTGGTCAGCTTCTTAAACCAGTACGTACACCAATGCTCCGGCGTTATTGAATCCGCCGGGGCAGGAACACCTGCCTCAAAATAATCAATAAGAACACTCTGATCTTCATCATCCAGCACATTAAATAATATTCCGGGACCGGCGGTAGAGCCGTCATCCAACAGCCGCACCCTGGGATGAAAGATCATATCTATATTAACTCGCCAGATATCATATTTATTACACATCATCAGGCGAAAACGCGCAGTATCAAACTGGGCACCTGAACCTGCTTTAATAAATTGATCAGACTCCAGCCAGGCGGGAAATTTACGAACAACCAGACCTTCGATCTTGCGATCACCGCTGGCAAGCCACTGCTGCAACGCTGCCGACTGTTGCTGCAGCAAATCATCGATAGAAGAACAAGGCAAAGTTAGTGCTCCCATCCGATTCTCCTGATTCATCAATTATCGCTATTCTTCTTTCGCTTTGGATCAACCTGATCCAGGGGAGTAGCAATATGTAATCCAAAATGTATAGTTTTATACAGCTAGCTACTTACACTGACGTCTAAAATTACCTTTTATCACAGAGAAATGACATTAGAAACCTCTGTTTTCTATGGGTGCCCCGCAAATGTGTGCAACCTTCTCGCCCTTAAGGCATTTAATAAAAGGGTTCGCGGTGCTAAAGTACGCGCATTTCAAGCGTTAGCTCAGAGGCAGTATTAATGAAGGATCTGAAGCTCACAGAATACAGTCATGGTGCGGGATGTGGATGTAAAATTTCACCACAGATTCTTGACGGTATTTTGCAAACCAACCTTACTCTTCCTGAGTTTCCTAATCTGGTTGTAGGTAATGCCAGCAAAGATGATGCAGCCGTTGTTGACCTGGGCAATGGTGAAGGGATCATCAGCACGACTGATTTCTTTATGCCTATTGTTGATGATCCATTTGACTTTGGCCGCATCGCTGCCACCAATGCCATCAGCGATATTTACGCCATGGGCGGCACGCCCTTGATGGCCATAGCCATTCTTGGCTGGCCCGTTAACAAGCTACCGCCGGAAGTCGCAGCTCAGGTAGTAGACGGTGGTCGTCAGGCCTGTGCCGATGCTGGTATACCTCTGGCCGGAGGCCACAGTATCGACGCCCCTGAACCCATCTTCGGACTTGCCGTCACCGGTCGTGTATCCCTTGAGCATCTGAAGAGAAATGATCAGGCCCAGGCGGGTCACAAGCTTTATCTGACCAAGCCGCTTGGCGTTGGTATTCTCACAACCGCGCAAAAGAAAAAGCTGTTGCAGGAGGAGCACCAGCATATTGCCCGTGACTCCATGTGCGTAATGAACACCATGGGTGCCGATCTGTCTCTGCTGAATGGCATCAGTGCCATCACCGATGTTACTGGCTTTGGTCTTCTTGGCCATCTTCTGGAGGTTTGTGAAGGCAGCAAGGTAAAAGCCACGCTGTATACCGACAAACTGCCACTTCTTCCTCATGTGGAAACCTATCGTCAACAGGGCTGCATTCCCGGCGGAACGGAAAGAAACTATGCCAGCTATGGCCACAAAGCCGCCAATATTACCGAGCAACAGAAACACATTCTCTGTGATCCCCAAACCAGCGGTGGACTGTTGGTCGCGGTAGATCCGGCGGCGGAAGAAGCTTTCCATAACGTCGCGGCAAGATTTGAATTGTCTCTGGAGCCAATTGGAGAACTATCGCCTTACGACGGTGGTAATTGGGTAGAAGTCGTTTGAATCTTCTGGAAGCGCTCACTGATCATTTTTCATGGGCAGTCTTGCATCCATGCTGTCGTGCACTTCTGGTATAAAATATATATTCAAAAAAAAACCCGGCGAATACCGGGCTTTAACGGTTAAACTATATTGGTCTGTTACCATATTCACCGGAGGGCTTTTTCGGTGGGTCTGCGGTAATGTTCGATGGAATCTCCTCAATCTGGCCTCCTTTCTTCAAAAACTCTTCTACCTGGGCATCCAGACTTGCCCTGAGTTTTTTACGAGACTCGACCGTCCTCTCTTCAGCAGGTTCGTCGCGGCTCCCCAGAAACCCTATATCAGCGCCATCAAAACCAGCAGCAGCTTTAGTCGGCTTTTTCCGTGCCATAGCTATGTCCTCTAGGTACTGGTTTTCGGAATATCCATTCCGAAATATTGAGATTGACTTCTTGTCCAATTTTTATAGTTATAGTCCAGCATTGTAAAAATGCCAGTTTGGTCTCACCCTCCTGTATAAAAAATACATTGTTGCTGCTTGTTTTTTATCATTACGTATAACTTTCACCGTGTAAAGTGATGATTAACTTACGACTTCCGCCACTGTCTCTGTGTTCCCCCAGCCATATCCCCTGCCAATTACCCAAAGCCAGCGAACCGTCCGTGATTGGAATGATTACATCGGCACCAAACAGGCTGGATTTAATGTGGGCCGGCATATCATCACTGCCTTCTATCACATGGAGAAAATACTCTTCATTTTCAGGGATATAATGATTGCTGAAGGCTTCCATATCATGACGGACATTGGGGTCGGCATTCTCATTGAGTGTCAGTGAAGCAGAAGTATGCTGTAAAAAGATATGACAAATCCCTGTCTTATAATTCTCCAGCTCCGGTAACTGACCAATAATTTCGGCCGTAACCACATGAAACCCCCTCCGGTAGGGACGCAGCTGAACCTGTTTCTGGAACCACATAATTTAACCCTCACTCAAAGGTGCCGATAACAATCCGTCAGTCATAAAAGGATCCGTATCCATGATGTCACTTTACGATAAAAATGTGACAGTTTTGAAATCTGTCGTGATGTTCATAATCCGGAAACCGGGCTATCTACCCATGACAGTTTATATAAGTCCAGATTAAGCTTTCAGAATTCAAAAAACACTATATGGAGAGGAGTTTTGAGGACGAGGCTTTTCGGCTGAGTTTTCTCCTTGCCATCAAGTTCTACACAAAGCATACCTGCCAAAAAACGACACCTGAAGAATAAACATAACAGTCATGACCTTTGAGAAACCGGTCAAAAATAAACCCCTAAATTCACTTTGAACCGATGACAAACACACGCGACATCTCTAAAATCTCGCCCCTTTCCCTTAAACAAAGCGGCTTAATCATCATGGACAAAGTGATCGAAACCCCTGACGCTCCTCCGGCTATCGGCCCATATTCTCAGGGTATGCGCTTTGATAACCTGGTTTTCACATCTGGCCAGCTGCCAATCGATCCGGAAACCGGAGAAGTATCTGAAGACACCAAACAGCAGGCTCATCAGTGCCTGAAAAACCTGAAAGCGGTATTGGAAGCGGCCGGCAGCGGCATGAACCGGGTGAAAAAAGTCACCGTATTCGTTCGCGATATGGATGAGTTCAGCAATATAAACGAAGTCTACAAGCAGTACTTCAAAGTACCTTTCCCTGCCCGCAGCCTGGTTGAAGTTGCCCGTCTGCCAAAAGATGTGAAGGTAGAAATTGAAGCCCTGGCAACGGTTGACTAACCCGTTGGCAGAGCAGCCAACAATGGTTCTCATTCATTAAGTAACATTTCGAGAACCCATTAATTGAACGGGGGGGT